>CAZVEH010000020.1:0-29320 GCA_964625775.1 uncultured Legionella sp.
CCACACGACAGGAGATCCCTCGCTGCGCTCGGGATGACGTGGGGAGTTACGTTTAATCAAAATGAGTCGTGCTTTTTTTTCTTGAACAAGATTTTCAATAGTATTTAGTAGTTCATCAATACGGCGTAGCTGCGTGGATTTTCTGGACGACATCTCTAATTCAATCCATTATCCACAACAAGCTTTTGATCCATGCAATAACGACTAATGCTGTTTTTCTGACCTTCGACACTTTGATCGTGTGCACTCACTCGGACATAGCCATAAATCATATTTATTTGGCCTTTTTTGTTTGTTTTTGTATTAAGGTTTTTTTAGACATTTACACAATCGAACTATCTATTGCCTACAATGCATATTAATCATATCGTTTTTTTTCAATAAGACGATCATTAATTGCAACTAAATTTAGTATACAAAACGAAGACCAACTGTTTTATCAGAAGCCGAGAAAGCTGCTTTATATGAGATCTCAGATTTTGATGATGCTCAGCGTTAGGATTTTCTCAACCTCACGGCATTAATCAGGGGTCGCGCTAATTTAGCGGCTCAAGTTCATTGCGCAATTCAAATAGATAAGTGCCACTTTTGTTAATTAATCAACCAACAATCAAGGGTAATATCTTGGTCATTGCGGAAATAATTACAGGAGTTGAAAGTGAAATATAAGCAGTTTGATTTTAGAAAAAGATGTCAAATTTATGGACTTTGGAGAGCAGGCTATAATCAGTCTCAAATTGCAAAAGAAGTAGGGGTGCATAAATCAACAATTAGCCGCGAGATCAACCGGAATATTACTTTTGTTCCTACAGAGCTGGGTTCTCTTGGCAGTACAAGCCAAATTATGCTCAAAGGCATACAAACGATCGCCATAAAATGAAGCCCAAACGGATTAAATTTACGAAAACAGTTGAAAACTATACAAAAGAAAAAGATTTTACAGGATTGCTGTCCAGAATGAGGCTCTACTGGCCTATGGACTTGTGGATAAGCCACTCTGATAGTTAGGTAAAAAATCGGACAAAAACTTGTCTAGTGAGATGCTATAGATGGTGTTAAAATGGCTGCGATTGAGGTAAATATTTAATAATAACGACTGGATGAATAGCTCTTATTTTTCCTTAATTCTGTTCCAGACATCCGGATCCCTATCACTGGGAGCACTCAAACGGATATTGGATTATGTTGAAGACATAGGCGAAGTTGGTTTTTTAATCAATTCACTCGTTCAAGACGCGGTTCTTCGAAATTTTGAAATTGTTGGTTAAGCTTCAAATAAGCTCGTTCGCTATCATGATTAATATTCTGATGTGCCTTGGGAAGATACGTATTGAATGCGGAACGGTTATTTCAGGATTGATTTTGAAATAATTTGGAAAACGATAGAACAAGATCTGCCGATTTTAGATGAACAGATCCAAATCATTTATCAAAAAATAAGTAACTCCCCACGTCATCCCGAGCGCAGCGAGGGATCTCCTGTCGTGTGGAGTTACCAAATAACTTAGACAGGTAGTCCTTGTGAGAGTTCATGGACTTGGTTGTATAAGAACAATGAGGCTAGGATGATGGCAGTAAAAAGAAGTAATAAAGAAAGGGCATCCGGTGTGTCTCAAAAAATGCGTTCTTTTTTTGTTTGGGATGGCGACGTTCTTGTACTTAATGTGCTAGGTACGCCCGGTGCTAAGCAAGATGCTATTGGTAAAGTTAAAGGGAATCAACTTAAGATTAGTGTCACTGCGGTGCCTCGTGCAGGCAGGGCAACGGATCATATGTTACGTTTTCTGGCCAAAGAATTTGATGTGGCGAGCTCTGATATTCAAGTTGTGTTTGGCCGCATGAACGTTAACAAGCAATTACGTATAAAAGCGCCGAAACAGCTGCCCTCGGTGATTGCACGGCATGAGAAAGTGGATAAATAATCTAAAATTACACAATTAGCGTGTCCGTGTGTCATTCAGGATTTTCAAATTGAGAAAACCACGCCATGTCAGCATTATTTGAACGAAAAAATATGGATCAAAATTAATATGATACTACCTGAAAACGAAGAATTAATTCACTTCTTCCGAATAATATTCCTCCAGAAACACTCTTAATGAGCGACAAGTTTCCTTGTCATGGTGCAAAAATCAAAAGGCAACCAATAAAATATATTTTAACCATGCTCAGGAGACAAGCTTGGAGTGGAATATAGCTTGATCTATGCTTCTTGTTACTATTTTTTTAATAATATAATATATACCGATACAAAGGTTATATCAATTAAGGTTAACGATGAGTGATTTATTACCCTGTCCGAAATGCCGTTCTGAATATACTTATGAAGATAGTGGGCTGTATATTTGTCCGGAGTGTGCACATGAATGGTCAAAAAATGAAATCTCCGAAAATAACGACAGTGATAAGTTTATCGTTCATGATGCTAATGGAAACTTATTAAATGAGGGCGATTTCGTTACGGTTATTAAAGATTTAAAAATCAAAGGCACATCTTCCATTATAAAAGTAGGAACGAAAGTAAAAATACTTCGATTAGTTGACGGTGATCACGATATTGACTGTAAAATTGAAGGTATTGGCTCAATGATGTTAAAGTCAGTTTTCGTAAAAAAATCTGAAAACCATAAATCCTAATGATTGCCATAAATGAAGCTTACCGCATGGGTTTGTTAGGGTTTAAAAATTGGCTCCCTAATCTAGTGGCTGGACTTATAAATATGGGATAAGTGGTTTACAAATAGCTACGCTTTTGGCTGGAGGAATGCTCATTCTGATGGGGCTAATGAAACTGGGTAATGTCGGGTTTTCCCGCATATCCAGCCCATTTCGGCAATGAGATGAGAAACACCGCGCTACTGAATGTATATTTATAAAAAACTACCCGCCAGAACTTGCCAAATAATGTAACGAAAAATGAGCCGTGAATTCAACTCGCTAACGCAACTTTTGTAAATAATTTAACCAAAAAGACTGGGGTAAACTTCTTAATGGTTTTTACAGGAGTTGAATTATGGGTTATAAACGTTTGGATTATTTGAAACGTTGTAAGATACAAGCCTTTTGAAAAGCTGGCTATACCTTGCAGAAAATAGCGGATGAAATTGGTGTTCATAAGTCTACTATTTCACGAGAAATAAATCGCAGTATTATTTTTGTTCGAACTCGATTAGGTTATTGGGATTATAAGGCAGATTACGCTCAAGCATTTGCTGATCAAAGGAAAAAAGCAAAGCCAAAATTCATCAAATTTACAGAACAAATTAAGACTTTTGTTATAGAAAAAATAAAAGATGACTGGAGTCCTGAACAAATCTGTGGGTATGGCAAACTGCATACTTTATTTAGTTTGAGTCCTGAATGGATATATCAGTATATTTTAGCTAACAAGAGGCAGGGTGGTAAGTTATATGCGCATTTACGCCATCGGCATAAAAAATATCGCAAACGTTATGGTAGCCCTAAGCGAAGGCAATTGGGAAATCGATACAATTATGGGTCAAAACCATAAACAAGCAGTTATATCAATTGCTGAACGAAAAAGTAAATTTACAATTTTGAAGAAAGTAGACAGAAAAACAGCCAAAAACGTTACTCAAGCCACTATAGATGCTTTAAGTAACCATAAAAATCATGTGTTTTCGATAACAGGAGACAACGATTCAGAATTTGCTTATCACGAGCAAGTTTCAAATGAACTCGGCGCTGAATGAAAATACAAATGGATTGGTTAGGCAATACTTAAAGAAACGTAGTAGTTTTCTGTCAGTGACAGATAATAATCTCATTGATATTATGAATAAATTAAATACACGACCTAGAAAAACATTAGGATACAAGACACCTAGTGAGTTGTTTATATGCAGTAAGAAAGCCAGGGCTATAAGCGTAATTAATTTATTTTGATGTCATTTATATAACTTGGCTTGTTTTATTTGATTTAAATCAATACAATAAGCGCAATTTTATATATTTTGGGGTTTTAAAATGAATCTGGACAAAGTTCAATTTGATAAAATCATTAATTTACTAGTGAAAGCGTATATGGATTGTGCCAAAGAACATATTAGATCACATGACGTTGAGATTTCTTTCGAACAGGCACCTAATTAGATTAAACTGTTTTCTGATTACTTTGATGCACTGAAAGACGTATACGGAGATAATCCGATACCAGCTGTATATCATCAGGTTTGTGACGTTGAACAATCCATTGATCATTGGATAACATCTAGAAAAGTATTAGTAGGATTACGGCCACTAAACCTGAATGCGGTCGTTCAACAGCTGAATCAAGATTTTTCCGAAAGACATCAATTATCGAATGAATACCATATCCAAGATCGTCAAAGAATGATGCTCACGTTCATGTTAAGTGATCAACCGACACTTATACAGCAATTTATGGCATTACCTAAAAGCCATCTCAATAAATTTCTGATTGCTGCGATGATTGCATGCGCTGTACTCGCTGCAATATGTTCTTTTACATGGTTAATTCCGACTGCTATTGTTGCAGCCGGTCTCTTTTTTCAGATTAAAAAACCTGGGCATCGTGAAATGTTTTATCAGCATGCAATAGACGATAATCCTAATCGAGGTTACGATATGCGTGAAATTGCAGAGGAAGGTCAGCGAGCAGAAAATATGCTTGCTAATTTCTAGTAACGGCATTTGTAATTAGGTGTGTTGCATTAGCGAATTGAATCCACGCTAACGGTTATTACCTAAGTCTGATTATCAAAATAACCAGACTTAGAGGGTATGTTGTGCGCCCTTGCAAAGCGATCATCTAATTTTCAAATTTTTTCGTCTATACTGTAAACATGCCTTACAAATCGTTTTCCAGTCATTAAGCACGTGAAGTCAGTTATGAGTGGTTATGAACTATTAATAAAACAGATATTATATTGAGTGAATGTGTCTAATTCATTTGGGAGGATAAAATGGTTGCATTGAACTGTATTCGTTGGGCAATAACGGCGGCTTTATACTTGCTGATGAGTTTTAATCTATATGCTGCAGAATCAGTTATATTTACTCAGTTATCGAGTTCGCACAACCAACCGGCCACTGCATCAATCAATCTGGCTTCACTTGAAACAGTGGATGGAGTAGAAAATATAGGAAGCACTCCCACAAATATCACAATCAGTAAACCCGGGTTTTACTTTTTACTGGCGGTGGGACAAGCTGGCGCACTCAATTCAGCGATGATTGATGGCAGTCAATATGTTGATATTTGGTTGATCCGCAACGGTGTTCCAGTACCAAATTCTACTGCGCGAATTACAGTAGGTCAATTTACCACCGGAACTGTTATCACTCAAAATATCATGGCGTTGAATCAAAATGACAAATTAAGTGTTGGTTTTGCGGCCAGCGCCCCTACTTTTGGTTTGATTTCAACACCTAGCAGAGGCAAAATACCTGCTATTCCTAGTATTATATTTACTCTCTACAAGGTCAATTAAGGCTATTTATTCACTTAAGCGAATAAGGAAATAGTATGACTTCTAAAAAAACCACATCCAATCACCAAACCAATCCCAACGAACATATACTCAATAAAAAAGGCAGGCCGCATCAAAGCAATAAAAATCATCCCGAACAAAACAATATTTCCGATAAGGAATCGATTGGTCGTCCTAAACCGATTGAAAAATAGACGTAAATATCTTTTTTTTAAATGATCTCAGGCGCTTAAAACAGAAAGGAAGGTTAATCCTTTTCAGCCACCAGGATAAATCGTTTTGAGTCGACCTTAGCAATTTCATTGTCTAAACCAGCTTTTTTCTCATGATCATGAAAAGAGCAATCATTCAGATCATCTGCAGTAAGATTTGCGACAAATACATCCAAGTTTGACTGTAACTTCAACACAAAGTCAGCACAATGAGCATCTAAACGATGGTTATTCAATGCCACTGCCCTGAAGGTGATACCGGGTGCGTCCTGGTTTTCATCGGTTGTGGCTGTCATGTAACAAGAGTCGGTGCTTTTGGCCATATAAGTAGCGGCATATGCGTGATGCGTCAGTAGCAATCCCATGACATTTAGAGCTATTTTAATTCTATTCATCCCCTTCCTTACGCACTCCTTTTGGATCAGTTTAGCACAGGATTTATTGTCAAACCACCTCATATATGGTAAACACAAGGGTATGAAAACACCTATAAAAAAATTGATACAAGCCCAGTTTGAGACACCGTTAGGACCTATGGTCGTGGTTGCAGATGACGTCCAATTATACCTTTTGGAGTTTATAGAGCGACGTGGTTTGCAAAACGCTTTGCATCGTTTATCACATTGGGCTGGCGCGCCTTTTGAAACAGGCACCTGCCCTGCTATTGAGTCTATTCAACAAGAAATTCAGGCTTATTTTTCTGGACACTTGCAACATTTTACAACCTCTGTTGTGATCTCAGGCACGCCATTCCAACGAAAAGTCTGGTCTATTTTACAACAAATCCCATATGGCGAAACGAGAAGTTATCAAGCTCAAGCACAGATACTGCAAAGCCCTAAATCTTTTCGCGCTGTAGCGAATGCCAATGGCGCGAACCAATTTGCAATCCTAATCCCCTGCCATAGGGTCATTCGTGCCAACGGTGCTCTTGGTGGTTACGGCGGTGGCATTCATCGCAAACAATGGCTGCTGGATCATGAAAGTGCTTGTAGATCACAGATAGCAGGTAAAGTGCTTAACGTACTTTAACAAAACAGCAATCAGCCTATCAAAAGGGTCTTTAATCATGGGTTTTAAACGAGTAGGATTTGCATGTAAATATATGGATTTGAATCAAAATCAAGGCAAAACAGCGCTAAAAGATATACAACAACAATATTCTGAAAAAACCACAACGATTAAATGGCTTGAATCGAAAAGTAAGGACGAGGCGGAAAAAAAATTATGGGACATAATCACTCACAATACGAGCGCTGTTTATAATCTTATCGAATATGTGGGGCACTTATTTCCCGAGCAAAGAATGGTTCGAATTGGAAGCGATCAACTTCCTGGATTTACCCATCCTAATTTACAATATTTCTGGCAACAACCAGATGTTATAGCTTTTCTTGAAAAGAAGTTTCGTATTGCAGGTGACTTGGCTCGCCAGCTAGATGTCCGCTTGAGTATGCATCCTGGGCAATTTGTGGTTCTTGCTAGCACTTCACCCGATGTTGTCGAGCGCAGCATTGCTGAGTTTGAATATCATGCCAATCTAATCAGATGGATGGGATACGGAAAAACATTTCAGGATTTTAAATGCAATGTACATATTTCTGGTAAGCAAGGCCCCGATGGCATTAAATTAATTTTACCGCGATTATCACCAGAGGCCAGAAACGCGATTACTATTGAAAACGATGAAATGTCATGGGGTATTGATGCGAGTTTAGAGCTTGAAAAACACCTAGCATTGGTTTTAGATATTCATCACCATTGGATAAAAACAGGAGAATACATTCAAGTCAATGATGCTAGGGTTCAACGCGTTATTGAGAGCTGGCGCGGCGTTCGACCTGTCATCCATTATTCTGTTTCACCTGAGCATGTTTTAGTCCAGCACGCTACTGATGTTCTGCCTGATTTAAATCAATTACTCTCTCAAGGGTTTAATAAAAGCCAATTGAGGCAGCACAGTGACTTGATGTGGAACAGCGCGTGCAATACATGGGCCGGAGCATTTAGGAACGACTTTGATATTATGGTTGAAGCCAAACATAAAAATTTAGCGAGTATCCGATTTGAACTGGCAACGCGCCATTTGATCGACTGAACTTACTCTTTAAACATAAAGAGGTTCGACCCCGATCCTGGTAAAAAGTTATCAAATATTGGCTTCTCTTTCAAGTTGCAAATTCTACTACCAAACCTAGTGTACGTAGACCCCAGGCCTACTATTTATTCATGTATACTCATCAAACAACCATGCCTTTCTGAGATTGATGTCTGTCATGGCCTATTTTAGATGTTTCCAAAGAAACACTCTCAATATGGACATTGTTTTCTTGCATGGGATTTTCAATAGTGATAGGGGAAATAGAATGCACATTATGCGTCGAAATACTATAAGAAAACAAGTTAAATCCGCGCCACATCCGAGCTGTAGATGCTTTTGCTGAGAGCTCAACTCCTTCAATACTTGTAGCGGGCTTCGCTCTTGATACCATAAGTACTGCTCTAGGAAGACCACCTGTTTTTGTTTCATTAAAAAACCTATATATTTTCATAGGAATCGGTTGTTTAATCGGATTTTGTTCGAGAGAATATTCTGGTAGATTGGGTACACCGGGAAAAGTGGTTAAAAATGTTACTAAAAACGCTAAAGTTGTAAAAGTGCAATAAAGTGCTGGCTCAATTGGTTTATTTTTGGAAAAATTATCTACCCCATAAAACATAATAAATGAGAGGTTAATAAGAGTAAAAAGTGCGTAACCATCGAGTAAAGCAATGCTGATACCATTGACGATGTTACTGGCATGATCTCCACGACGTTGATATTTAAGTGAACAACGTGGATGGCGTGGCAATGAAACAACCAACATCAATGTAGAAGCGATATAACCGGCAATATGCCAATCTTGAGTATAGGATGTCTGTGTAGCAACATTATTCTTTGTATTTAAAAAAAATAGTATAAAAACTGGCCCTTTCATGCCTAAGCCACAAAATGAACCAACGGTTAAGGATTCAAAAAAAGTTTTCAGCAGAAAGTGCGCTGTTGTGTAATACGCAAGATTGACCACGGCTTTGTTTGACCGATAGCAACCGATGATACCTGCCAATACTAAAACCGGAAAAAAACTGTCAGCAATTAAGGTCGGGGATAAAATTAAAGCACCATAATTGGTTAAATTAGACGTTAATCCGATTATGGATTCTTCAATAAAACGGATGCGAGTTAATTTTAGTAAGAGCTTTGCTCTATCTAACAATCCGCTTCGCAATAATAGTAAGTTTAGTGCCACCAGCACACTCAACGATAATAAATACCATGACGCATAATTATATTTGAATTTCACGCCCTCATAATCATCGGTAGTATCTTTTGTATATTGAAAATAAGTCGTTAAAAGATATCTAAATAAAAGGTAGGTTTGTATCGTCACTCTCAATGAAACACTGATATCTTCGACAATGGGCTTACGAGAAAAATATAAAAACTGTCGTGACATCGCTTCGGGTAAGGGCGGGTATTCATGGGTATGGGAAAAGAGTCTTCGCATAATAAAATTAACTGATCGAAGATAGCTTTCTTCATTGATCGTATAACCAATAATGGTATAACCAAATTTCAATCGAATAGCTTGTTCTAAAGTATTCAATTGTTTTAATGTCAAAGCATCATAAATCAAAATACCATCAAGTTCGCTAACTATTGTCGCATGCTGTAAAAGAAAACAAAGTTCTCCGTGAGCAATTGTGAATTCTTCTGCGCTGAATAGACATCTAAATGTATTAATTTCTTGATTAAGCTGATAGACACCCTCAGGATTTATGATAGTTGTAAGTGCAAACCGGTCATTGACTTCAGGGAGTGTTCGCATCAAACGTAACTCATAGTTTTTATCAATACGCTCCGAAATTCGCTCTCGATTAGAAAAAACTTCGTCTTCTTTCTGCTCTTCAATACTTGATGGTATGGTTGCTTCTGATGATAACAATGTATTCCTCACTAACTAAAAAATTTTCAAGTAACAAAAACGAGGGTTTTTATTACCGCAATCAACACGACTCCAACAATCCTTTAAATCTTCCATTTTAGTAGTACTAAAGTGGTTAAACAATCAGAGTTAAATATCTTGCCCTTATTGTGCGAGTTATATTACCATCAAGTCCAAATTTATTAAAGGTCATCCGTAAATGTTAGTGGGATACGCACGTATATCAACAAATGACCAGAACTTGCGCATGCAAGAAGATGCGTTAAAAGCAGCTGGCTGTGAAGAGCTTTACACGGATATTGCTAGCGGAGTTAAAGCGGAACGTCCTGGTCTGAATAATGCATTATCATATTTGCGCAAAGGCGATACGTTGGTTGTCTGGAAATTAGATCGACTAGGCCGTTCATTAGGTAATTTGATCCAGATCATTAAGGATCTGAGTCAAAAAGAAATTGGATTTAAATGTTTGCAAGAAAATATTGATACTACGACGAGTGGTGGCCAGTTAATTTTTCATATTTTTGGTGCGTTAGCACAATTTGAAAGAGAGTTGATCAAAGAACGAACTCAAGCCGGATTAAAAGCTGCACGTGTACGCGGTCGATTAGGTGGTAGACCGGCTTTATTGAATAAACAGCAAGTTAAAAAATTAAGGGATCACTATGAGAAAGGAGATTTATCCATTAACGAAATATGCAAATTATTCAATATTACAAAACCAACCTTATATCGTTATCTACGCAGTACAGCCTGCGAGAACATAGATGCCAGCAATCCATGAAACAGCATATCCACGAATCAAACCAAATCTAAGTCCCAAAGAACTCAAAGAGCTTTTTACACCAACGGAAGAAGAGCTATTCTTACTTGACTCCAAAACCAAAAAAACACTGACAGCTACTTGCAAAAGTGAGAAATTTAACCAATTTATTGGCTGGATTAGCTTTGGAGGCGGTGGTGTCATAAGTGACAATATGCGAGCTAATCAAAAAAAATAATTCGATTCAACCACCTGCTTGCTAATATGCAAATTTTCCATACGGTTGTATACCAGACTAAGGGGATTAATAAACTGAGAGCAGCGGGTGTTGAAATTCCAGACGAAGTTTTACCTGGGTTTTCACCTTACTGGACAGAGCATTTAAATCGATTTGGACTTTTTGATCTGGATATGCGCAAAATAGCAGCATAAATTGAGTATGATCTAGCGTAATCTAACATTTGATAGGATCGGGGCCGGGCCTCATAAAACCATTCTCATGAGTTGAGTACCCATATGGCAGCATTTAAATAACCCGCAAAAATCAACCATATCAAATAAGGAATCAACATGTTGCTGCTGAATCTAAACCTCTCTCTGGTGAGAAGAATAGTGATTAACGTCAGCAGACCGATTAAAACGATGCAGAAAAAACTCAATCCAATGAGATGGAAATTAAAAAACAGCGGCGACCAGGCCCAATTCAAGATCATTTGGGCACTATAAAATCCCAGTGCTGTTTTAGCATGGGGCTGCTGGCGATCCTGCCAAAGTAACCACCCTGACACAGCAATCATAGCGTATAGAATTGACCAGGCTACTGGGAAAACAATCGCTGGTGGTGTTAGGCTTGATTTATGAAGGGTCTGGTACCAGGTCGCTATATTGACTTGAGTGATTGTCCCTAAAAAATAACCGATGAGTTGGAAAGCAAGGATCCATGCGCTCATGCCGATTAATTTTTTTACCATCAATATTCTCCCTGATTATAGAGGCTTTGTAACCCCTCTCGATACGTTGGGTACATCAACTTGATGTGAAGTTCATGCTTTATTTTTGTATTACTAACACGACGATGATGTGTATAAAACTCTTTGGCCATAGGAGATAACACAGCAAGTTCAAACGGAATTTTTTCTGGCTCAGGTCTGTTGAGCAAAAAAGAAGCGTAAGCATCGACCTCGTGGGAAGGAGCAGGCTCATCATCCGCAACATTATAAATTGACATAGGCTTAGGGTTTTTAATCGACGCCATAAGAACTGCAACAAGATCCTCTACATGAATTCGAGAAAAAAAATGATTTTCTTTATAGATGCTGTGTGCTTTACCCTGCTCAATGCGAGTTAAAGCATTTCTTCGTGGCCCGTAAATTCCGGCTATTCGGAAAACATGGAGAGGTAGTTGATGATTTTTAGCCAAAGAACACCAAGCTTTCTCTGCACTGAGACGGAGATTGGCTTGCTGTCCCAGAGACAGTGAAGCAGATGATTCATCGACCCATCCTCCTTGATGATCGCCATAAACACCCGTTGACGAAAGATAACCTAGCCACTGACAGTGACTCGCGTGTTGTTTGATTAAGTCGGCAAAATGTGCAAGGACTGGATCTCCAGCACTCGTTGAGGGTGGCGTGCTCACTAAAATATGAGTAGCGGCGCGTAGGCTTTTTTTTATATCAATGCTTGAAAAGTCGATCAGTTTGTAACTTGCTTCGTTTTGTAGACCAATAAGCTCCTGATTTCGCGAGGTACCAGTAATATTAAAATCCAGGGTAGCCAACTTTTTTGCCAAAAAATTAGCAGTATACCCAAAACCAAAAATCAACATATTGGAGTGCATATTTTCCCCTTCGAGCTCACATAAACATTGCTAGGTCGTTCTTTAAAGCGGATGAATTTTCTTTTTAAATCAATTGACATTACTTTTTTAGAAAGATAGCTTATATCTAATAAAGGTAACTTTCTAGTCTCCAGCAGGTAAGTCCCAGTCAATGCGGTGACAAAGACGTGTGGGTGGATGATCATCATGTACCAAGTGCCAAATGAGTACTAAAAACCAACGAACACTTACGCAATTTATCTGGCAAGTGATTAAGCCCTATCGCTGGTGGTTTCTGTTAATGTTTCAAGCAACAATAGTTGGCTCTAGTTATCATATCGTTAATAATTATGCGATCAAACTTGTTATAGATGCGTTCTCCATGAACACAGTTGCAGAGAGTAGTCATTTAGCAGTTGCTATTACAGTTTTTATAGTCGCACAGATTGGATTAGACGTCTCGTGGCGTTTAAGCGAGTACGCTGGCTGGCACGCAGATCCCTTTATTCATCGAGCTATTTTGCTGCAAGCTTATGATTATGTACAACATCATTCTTTTTCTTATTTTCAGTCCCATCCAAGCGGCACCATTATCAGTAAATTAAAAGGTATTTTAGATGGTTATCAGCATGTGTTTAATCAGCTCCATCATCAAATTGGTAAAAACTTTTTAACCACTCTTTTTTTGATTTTTTCGTTGCTGCTGGTAAGCACCAAAGTATTTTTATTTATGCTGATTTGGAGCTTCGCCATTATCGGCGCAATGTATCCCATGTCTTTAAAATTGAATCAATTGGCCATTCGTTTGTCAGAAAGCAAACACCGCGTGATGGGGCTTTTTTCTGACAATATCTTAAATATATTTTCTCTATTTTCTTTTGCCAAACGCGAAGAAGAATTAAAAAGGATTAAAAAAAATATTTCAAAACACTATTTACCAGATACTGTTGCTCTTTATAAGTATTATTTTAAACTTTCTGCAATTGGTAGCGTTCTATACTGGGTGATGTTGGTGACCGTGTTTTTGTTTATGATTTGGTTGCGTCAAACATCACAAATCAGTATCGGAGATTTTGTCTTTGTGATGATGAGTACCATCACGATTTCTCTTGAGCTTTGGACATTTACCGACTCTATGTTTAATTTTATGCACGAGCTTGGCGATTTTAAAGCGGCTTTCTCGATATTAACGATACCTCATGACATGGTTGATAAAGAGCATGCCCTGCCCTTAGTGATCAAATCACCTAGTATTGAATTTAAGAATCTCTCATTTCACTATGGTCGAAATGATACAATTTTCAATAATCTAAATCTTAAAATTCCTGCTGGGCAAAAAATTGGGCTGGTGGGACACTCTGGTGCGGGCAAATCCACGCTAATATCTTTGTTATTAAAGCATTTTTTACCTACTCAAGGCCATATTTATATCGATAAACAATCATTGTCCGATGTGACTGCTGATTCAGTGCGTTCCCAAATTTCTTTGATACCTCAAGATATTTTATTGTTTCACCGAAGCATCGGTGAAAACATAGGCTATGCTAAAGCAAATGCCACACTTGAAGAAATCAAATCAGCAGCTGGCACAGCCCATATTCATGATTATATTGAGTCTTTACCCGAAAAATATGACACCATGGTGGGTGAGCGCGGGGTAAAACTATCCGGCGGGCAGCGCCAACGGATTGCCATTGCACGCGCTATCCTGAAAAATGCGCCTATTATTATTTTAGATGAAGCAACATCAAGCTTGGATACAGCCACTGAAGCCGACATTCAGCAATCTATTCATGAGCTTCTTGAGCATCAATCCAGCA
This sequence comes from uncultured Legionella sp., assembly GCA_964625775.1. Classification (GTDB taxonomy): domain Bacteria; phylum Pseudomonadota; class Gammaproteobacteria; order Legionellales; family Legionellaceae. The sequence goes on from CAZVEH010000020.1 coordinate 14,072, forward strand.
CTGTGATAGCGATTGCTCATCGTCTTTCCACCATCCGTCATATGGAGCGCATTATTGTCATGGACGGCGGTTGTGTGATTCAGGATGGTAGTTTTGATGAGTTAATCGCTGATGAACGCGGTTATTTCAAAACCCTATGGGATACGCAAATTAATGGGATGGTGTTGTGATAAATATTACCTTGAATAAAATTTCAAAATAGTTAGACTGATATTTGAGCCTGCATAGTGTGGATTAGAAATGACCGTTTTAAAGTTTGTAGCTTATGAAAAGCGAGCGCAGCGCACAGGCTATGTCGACTTAATTGATAACATGTATCATCAACAGTGTATGTCGGATTTAAAGGAAACGTTACGTTATCTCCAAGCACAGCAAGATCTGATCAATCCTGGGAAAGGAGGTGGCGTTGCTTTGGCTGCAAATCAGCTCGGATATCCTTATGAGCCTACATCTTCCACTGATCCCACCCCAGCACCGGGATTTTACCCTGCTAACTATGTGCCGCCCAATATATATTTGGTTCATATTAGATCGGAACGAGCTGCATTAGAAGGCTGCTCTGCATGTACTCCCACTTTTTTTATCAATGCTGTGATGACACCCAAAAAAGGAACACCTAAAGTACACTCAGGTGAGGCATCCTCTTCCTTCAAGGGCTTTCGTGGCCTGCAAGTACCCCGTTATTATAGTATTACTGTGTATGCACAAAATATATTCGGGAAATGGAAACGGCATGAATATTCAGGATTTACAGCTCGAGTACACCAACATGCTATTGATTTTGGTAACAACAAAGATTATTTACAAAGGATGGATTTTTCAGAATTAGAAATGCAACAAATTGCAAACTGGCTCACCACCCCGATTTTAGCAATCAATCATTGGATCGTGCCAGAGAAACTACAATGTGCTTGTACTGACCCGGACATTACTGCATTAGCACAATGGACTCAGATTCGGCGTGAAGTGGGCGCGCATTCACTGCCAACGAGCGCTGTCCATCAAAGGGTGATCATTATTGCTGGTGATCGAGGCTTAGGCCTAGCGTGGGTAAGACACTATTTGCGTAACAAGTGCGAAGTTATTGCCACTCATAAAACCACTACTGAGCTCGATGCATTAAAGGTCCTCAAATATAAATATCCGCACCAACTCACCTTGGAGCCGCTGGATCTCAATCATGAGCAAAACATGAGTGAGTTTACTCGTAAAATCCAAATCAAAGACAATGATCTGATTATTTATAATGCAACGCATAAAGGATATATGGGAGCGTACACGCAACTAGAAGAGCTTGAGCACAAAACTCAGGTCTTAATTTTTCTTGGACAGTACATGTTGCTCAAGTATTGGTTCAATCAATTGGTGCAAAACAACGTATTATGGGTAAATGTGGGTCAGATAAGTAATAGACCATCAGTGCATAGATCATCGCAAGAACACCCTTGTCATTCGTCTGAAATTTTCGGTTTGATTCAAAATATTAATAATGATTTATCAATCGAATGGAATAAAAAAAGGAAAACAAAAGGAATTGTAGAGCGGCCCCCACAAGCGATTTCTGCTTATCCTGGATGGGATAGCACACAATTAAGCAACAAAACGTATCAGCCGGATTCAGATCAGATTGCCAGAGATATTATTGAAACACAGATCAATCCCATCAAACAATTCGTGATGTATGTCGAAAAAGGCATACCTGAAGAAAAAACGGAAGACATGAAGTCAATTGGAGCTCGGCGCCAGACATTTTCTATAGGAAGACACTCTGTTTTTGCAGGTGATAAAGGGCCTGAACTTTCCTCTCAGGATAGAACAAATATCATCAATCGTCGCCAGTCATTTTAACAATATAGATCTGTACCTGATGCTTCAAGCTTTCACATCACAGATGTCTTAAGGCTGATGTGCCCTGCTGCTATGCACTATGCTTTATGGAAAACATATTGTATTGAAATCCTAAAATACATTTTGTTGCCAAATATATCAACTATAGTATATTAATAATGAGTGTTAATAACCGAGCCATGGAGTCAGAACACTCAATTAAAAAACATTGATTTAAAATATGCTGCTCATTAAAGCCGAATAAATCGGTTTTGAATAAATGGCCATTAAAGTTGCTCAGAATGGCATGAACTATACAATTACTTTATAAGGATATAAAGCATGGATAGAAGCAGACTGGAGAAAAAAAACACCTCAAATCGGTTCGTTACTATACATGATAAGCAACATGCCTCTCAAAATGATAGTGAACATCACGATACGAACAATGTTGAAGAACTAAGCAATTTCTTTATGATGTTTGATAAACTCTTTCAAGCAAGCCTGGCAAAAATAAGCATGGGCGTTAGTCCAGCAGCCATTGGAAGCGCTTACTGTTCTTGGATTTTACAACTTATTCAATCACCTGGGCATTTATTGGACTTAGCACTGTATCCTGCCATACATGGCAGTGATTATGTCACTCATATATTACGTGCTGACATGCCTGATCAAGGAGACGATGTTCGTTTTTGCAAAGAAAGTTGGCAAATGATGCCTTGGCGTTTATATGCCGAGAGTTTTCTTCACCTGGAAAATTGGTGGCAACATGCAACCACAGATGTTCCCGGTCTTTCAAAACGTGTGGAGCGGACTATTTCCTTTTGTGCGCGCCAAATACTTGATGCATTATCTCCTTCTAACTTTATTTGGTCTAATCCAGAGTTATTTAATAAAACCATACAGTCAGGCGGTTTAAATTTAATTCAAGGAACCGAAATTGCTATGGAACACATGCTTGCAAAGGCGACTGGTATGCCGCCGCCTGGTGCGGAAAATTTTATACCGGGTATCAATGTTGCGATCACACCCGGTAAAATTGTGTTTACAAATCATCTGATTGAACTGATTCAATATGCACCGCAAACCAAAACGGTTTATAAAGAACCGATTTTGATTCTTTCTGCATGGATCATGAAGTATTACATTCTAGATTTATCCCCTCACAATTCATTAGTAAAATGGTTGGTTTCAAAAGGCCATACCGTTTTTATTGTCTCTTGGCGTAATCCAGGAAAAGAAGATCGAGACCTAGGTTTGGACGACTACTATCGCCAAGGGGCCATGGCTGCCATTGATATAGTGTGTAAGCTGGTCCCTAAAACTCAAATCCATTTGATGGGATATTGTCTAGGCGGCACCTTAGCGATGATCGTTGCTGCAGCGATGGGTCGTGATGATGATCAACGTCTTAAAAGCCTCTCTCTGCTTGCAGCACAGGGTGATTTCACGGAGGCAGGCGATTTGATGCTATTTATTACTGAAAGTGAAATATCATTTCTTAAGAACCTAATGTGGGAACAAGGTTACCTCGATACAAAGCAAATGGCTGGGTCGTTTCAAATGCTCCGATCTTATGATCTGATATGGTCAAAAATAGTGGATGATTATATGCATGGCAAGCAACGAGGTATGGTCGATTTACTGGCTTGGAATGCAGATGCCACAAGAATGCCTTATAGAATGCACACCGAGTATCTTGAAAAGCTTTTTTTGAACAATGACTTTGCGGCTGGCCGTTTTAAAGTGGAAGGCGAATTGATAGCGCCCAAAAACATCCAGTTGCCCATTTTTGCTGTCAGCACTGAAAAGGACCACGTTGCGCCATGGAAATCTGTGTATAAAATTCATCTCATGACAAACACAGACATTACATTCGTATTAACCAACGGGGGGCATAATGCGGGCATCATCAGTGAGCCAGATCATGATGGTCGCTTTTATCATATCAACGAACATAAAAGTCACAGCCATTATTGGGGACCCAACAAATGGTTGAAATCAGCCGAAAAACGGGAGGGTTCATGGTGGCTCGCCTGGCATGAGTGGCTGGTAACCTATAGTAGTGTCAAGCGTGTTTCACCACCCAGTCTCGATAAGCAACTTCCTGCTGCGCCTGGCACGTATGTGATGCAAAAATAGGATTGTTATGAATAATAAGTCGAACTCCTTTTACAACATGGAAACGCTTGGCGGCGTGCTACTATTTATTGCTGCCGTACTTGCTTTAATCGTAGCTAACTCACCCTACCGTGAGGCCTATAACTATGTTTTGCAAACCAAGGCGACGGTTGGCATTGATCACTTTCTCATTAAAAAACCGCTTATATTATGGGTTAACGATGGTTTGATGGCGATTTACTTTATGCTGATTGGCCTTGAAATTAAACGAGAGATTAAACGAGGTGTTCTAAGCAATAAAACCAGCCTTATGACACCCGCGATTACGGCCTTAAGTGGTCTTTTGGTACCGGCCTTAATATTCGCTTTTTTTAATATCCATCATCCAGTTTACTTACAAGGATGGGCTATACCCACTGCCACTGACATAGCTTTTACGTTGGGTATTGTATCTCTTCTAGGGTCTCGTATTCCCCTTTCCTTTAAAATTCTAATCACAGCAATAGCAATTTTTGATGATATTGCTGCCATAGTGATCATTGCGATTTTTTATACAAAATCACTATCCCTGCTCTCGCTTTCTTTTGCTTTATTGTTGACCGCCATTTTAATTGGCTTGAATTATTTCAAATGTCGTCGCGTTTCTGTTTTCATGATCATTGGCATAGCATTATGGGTTGCTGTATTGAACTCAGGTGTGCATGCAACGTTAGCGGGCATCGTGATTGCGATGACAATACCTGATAAAGGCAAAGAATCTATGCTGACTCGCTTGGAAGACGGTCTCCACCATTGGATTGTGTTTCTCATTCTTCCCGTTTTCGCATTTGCAAACGCGGGGGTTACATTTATAGGTCTTGATTTATCGATGTTTACTCATCCTATTGTCTTAGGTATCACCTGCGGTTTGTTTTTTGGCAAGCAAATAGGGATTTTTCTACCCCTGACTTATTTTGTTAAATATAAGCAACTGCTTAAAGATGATCACATTAATCTTAAACAAGTGTATGGTATTTCGTTAATTTGTGGCGTGGGTTTTACCATGAGTTTGTTTATTGGTTCATTAGCTTACCAACATAGTCAACTTAACTTGATGCCTTTGGTGAAAATCGGCGTGGTATTGGGTTCATTGGTTGCCGGTCTAGCGGGATTTTTAGTGCTAAAAAGAGTATCTCGTAAACATTAGGAGATTCTGTTGCTAGCGAGACTTTCTAGCTTGTCTTCTATACTTTACCCTTTTATCAAAGAGGAGCAGGTGATGCAGCAATTCAGTAACATTTTATTTGTGAGTGTGGGTCAAGACAAAACAAAAACATTGGCGCAACTACTTGAGTTTATGGACGTTCACTGTGCAAAACTAGGTATACTTACTATTTATCCCTTGTTTCCTGATACCCTAAAGGCGTAGTACAGATGTCACTTCAAGATGGTTACGCAGAACAGACGTGGTACGAACAACCGGTGGACGTAGCTCTGCGTATTTTAAAAACAACAGAGACAGGATTAAGTGAAAAAGACGCTCAAAAAAGGTTAGAAACATTCGGTTATAATCGTTTGCCAGAACCACCCAAAAAAAATAAATTGCTCCGTTTTCTCTTGCAATTCCATAATATTTTGATTTATGTATTACTAGGAGCAGCTCTGATTACGGGTCTGCTTCAGCATCTAACAGATACCTTTGTGATTTTAGCCGTTGTCGTTATTAATGCGCTCATCGGTTTCATTCAGGAAGGAAAAGCGGAAGAAGCCTTGGACGCTATTCGTAAACTACTCTTTACCAGGGCAAGCGTATTGCGTAACAGTGAGCGACGCAGTGTCGCAGGAGAAATGCTTGTGCCTGGTGACGTGGTTTTGTTGGAAGCTGGCGACAAGGTACCTGCTGATCTACGTTTACTGAAAACACATGGGCTCACTGTCCAAGAATCTATTCTCACTGGTGAGTCTGTTCCTGTTGAAAAAAATGTTAAACCCGTTATGAAAAATGCCGCTCTTGGGGATCACAGTTGCATGGCATATAGCGGTACTTTGGTAACCAATGGTCAGGGTACCGGTGTGGTCGTCGAAACAGGAAAATCAACCCAAATCGGGCGTATCAGTGGTTTATTATCTCAGGTCACCCTACTCACCACACCATTGGTCGCACAAATGGCATTATTTGCAAAATGGCTTACCGTCCTAATATTAGTTATGGCTGCAATACTTCTTGCCTATGGTTACTTCGTTCAACACTATGCTTTTGACGAACTATTCATGATTGTAGTCAGTTTGTCTGTTGCTGCTATTCCTGAAGGACTTCCTGCCGTTTTTTCTATTACATTGGCCATCGGTGTGCGGGCTATGGCAAGACGCAATGCAATTGTGCGCCATTTACCAGCCATTGAAACCCTTGGATCTGTTTCTGTGATATGTACTGACAAAACAGGCACACTGACCCTCAATGAAATGTCAGTGGCTTCCGTTGTCACAGGCGCTCACCAGTTTATTTTAGAGGGTTCTGGTTATGAACCTGTGGGTGACATTGTCTTGAAAAAGAAGCCAGTTGATACTCATGAATACCCTGTTCTACAGGAGATCGCACGCGCCGCAAGCCTTTGCAATGAAGCTTCTCTGCATGAGCACGAAGGCCAGTGGGTGATGGAGGGCGACCCCATGGAAGGAGCGCTCTTAACCTTTGCTGGAAAAACAGATCTTATCCTTCACGAGGAAAGAAACGCTTGGACACGCACTGATACAATTCCTTTTGATGCACGACATCGATTTATGGCAACCTTGCATCACAGCCATTTTAATACAGCATTCATTTTTGTTAAGGGTGCACCCGAGCAAATTTTAAATATGTGCCAAGATCAAAGAAGTGAGGATGGCCAGTTAGAACCATTAAACATCAACCACTGGTTGGAACAAATTGAGGCTATTGCGGCAGAAGGTCAGCGTGTTTTGGCTTTTGCGGTGCGCCCAATTGCCTCTGATCATACTGTTTTAGAGGTTACTGATGTGGAACACAGTCTGACTTTACTGGGTATGGTGGGCTTGATTGACCCACCCAGACCCGAGGCAATGGCATCCGTTGCTCAATGTCACAAAGCAGGCATTCAAGTCAAAATGATAACAGGCGACCATGCCAGTACAGCAGTTGCTATTGGTCAGAAAATAGGGCTTAAAAACACAAGCAATGTTCTAACTGGTACAGATTTGGATAAACTAGACGATGATTCGCTCAGGACAGCGGTATTGGCAACAGATATTTTTGCCCGCACCAGTCCTGAACATAAACTTAGACTGGTGATGGCCCTCCAATCTCATGGGATGACCGTTGCAATGACTGGCGATGGCGTTAATGATGCGCCTGCGCTGAAACGAGCAGATGCGGGCATTGCCATGGGCAAAAAAGGCAGCGAAGTGGCCAAGGAAGCAGCTGATTTAATATTGACGGATGATAACTTTACCTCTATAGAAGCTGCTGTACGTGAAGGACGTACTGTGTATGACAACCTTAAAAAAGTAATCAGTTGGACTCTGCCTACGAACGCTGGAGAGACAATGACGCTTATGGTTGCATTGCTGTTTGGTATGAATCTTCCCGTAACCCCTATTCAGATTTTATGGATCAACCTGATTACTACGATTACCCTTGGCATGACGCTGGCTTTTGAGCCCACTGAGGAAAGTACCATGCGTCGACCACCTAGGCCACGTGATCAGCCTTTGCTTACAGGGGTTTTGGTATGGCATATTGCAGTGGTTTCCGTTCTTTTTGTCTGTGGCGTGTTTGCTATTTACTTTTATGCCTTAGAGCGCCACTATTCAGTTGAGCTTGCGCGCACTATCGCTCTCAACACATTGGTCGTTATGGAAATCTTCCATTTATTCTTTATCCGAAATATATATGGTACCTCGTTGACTTGGAAAGCGGTGAAAGGAACTAGAGTCGTGTGGCTATCTGTTATTATTTTAACAATGGCGCAATTCGCCATAACTTATATCCCATTTTTACAACGAATTTTCTCTACAAAACCAATTCCCTTGTTTGATGGCGTACTTATTGTCATCTTAGGGATTGTTTTTTTTGCTATTCTTGAGATTGAAAAACAACTTCGGTTGCTTGTTTTCGGTAAAAATCAAGCACATGATGCAAAACATGGGACTTAAGATAGGGGTGTTTAGCGCCTACGCAGAGCACACCAAAGGAGAAAACAATGGATAATGAGTTTCTTGAAAATGTTCCTTTTGATGAGCTTTCTCCCGGACGCCAGGCTAGCCTCAGTAAAACGTTGACGGAAAAGGATATCATGCTTTTTGCAGCGGTGTCCGGCGATGTGAACCCTGCTCACATGGATGAGGTATTTGCTCAAAGCGATATTTTTCATGGGATTGTGGGTCATGGCATGTGGTTGGGATCGCTGATTTCTGCGCTACTGGGTACACTTTTACCAGGTCCTGGGACCATTTATCTGGAACAGAGTATCAAGTTTAAAAAACCCGTGCGCATTGGGGATACAATCACTGTCACGCTGCTTGTCCATGATAAACGTAGTGACAAACCGATTGTTACATTTGATTGCAAAGGTGTAAATCAGCATGGAGAGACAGTGGTTGAAGGACTCGCTACGGTTCTTGCCCCTACTAAGAAAATACGCCTTGCGCGCGCTCAACTGCCACACATAGAAGTTCACCAGGATCGCTTTCACGACATCATACAATCTTGCGAAGGCACTCAAGCCATCTTTACGGCGGTTGTGCACCCAGTGAAGGCTAGCGCATTACAGGCCATTGCTGACTGTGTACAAGCGGGACTGATCATTCCCATTTTAATTGGTCCATTGAACAGAATTAAACTGGCAGCCGCAGAGGTTGGAATTGATATATCTCCATGGGAACTCATAGACACGGAGCATAGTGACGCAGCTGCAACGAAAGCTGCAGAGTTGGCAGCTAATGGAACAGTCGAAGCAATCATGAAAGGCTCTCTGAGCAGCCAAGAGTTACTGGCAGCACTTGTGCCTACGGCTGCTCACTTACGGACTAAATACCGTATTAGTCATGCTTATGTCATGGACGTGCCCTCCTATCATAAACCCCTTATTGTTACCGATTCAGCCATCAATATTAGTCCAGACGCTGCCGATAAGGCTGATATTTGCCAAAACGCTATCAATCTCTGGCGAGTGTTGTACGGTGAGGATAAACAGCCCAAAGTAGCAATACTTGCTGCTACAGAGTTTATTCATCCCAAAATGCAGGCTACTGCTGATGCTGCAGTGCTATGCAAAATGGCTGATCGCGGACAAATTACCCATGGAATTCTGGACGGACCCTTGGCTTTTGATAATGCGATTAATCAAAAAGCCGCAGAAGAAAAAGGAATTGTTTCCCCGGTCGCCGGAGATGCCGATATTCTTTTAGTGCCTGATATAGAATCCGGCAATATCCTTGCAAAACAGTTAACTTTCTTTGGACATGCTGACGCAGCAGGTATTGTATTGGGCGCGCGGGTACCCATCATGTTATTCAGTCGAGCCGACTCGATACGCACAAAGTTATTATCTTGTGCATTGGCGGTAAAACTAGTGATGGCGCGTAAAGCAGGGAAAATCAAATGACCAATGATCCTCAAAATATGATTCTTGTCATGAATACGGGATCATCCAGCGTTAAGTTTCAAGTATTTCTACAAAAAAAGGACTTACCCCTAGTGGCAAAGGGTCAAATACGCAACTTAGGATTTTCTCCTCTTTTTGAAGTAACGATCACAGATTCGTTTCAGCATCCTACCATGCACCAAGAAGTTTTGTCAGACACAACTACGCATGAAACAGCAATTCACTATGTGCTCGATTGGATTGGGGCCCAAAGTCAAAGCTGGCATATTGGTTTAGCGGTTCATCGTGTCGTGCATGGTGGATTAAAATTTACCAGAAGTGTTCAACTTACAGATGAAATTATTTCTGAGTTATGGACATTTTGCCCTTTCGCACCGCTGCATCAATCTTACAATTTGAGAGCCATATCAATTATCAGAGAACAACGACCTGATGTCGTGCAGATAGCCTGTTTCGACACAGCCTTTCATGCTAACCATACTCCCCTATTTACCGAGTATGCTTTACCGCGGAAAATGCGTGATCAGGGGATTCGACGCTACGGTTTTCACGGCCTCTCTTACGAGTGGATTGTCCATTGCCTGCAGAAAGATGAGCCCAAATTGGCCGATGGCCGAATTATTGCAGCACATTTAGGCAATGGCGCAAGTCTTTGTGCCATAGATCGTGGGATAAGTATCGATACGACTATGGGAATGACTGCGCTAGATGGATTGCCGATGGGATCTCGCTCTGGAAGCATCGATCCTGGTGTCGTTATTTATATGATTCGAGAACTCGGCTTAACTGTGGATGAAGTTGAATCTATTCTGTATAACACATCAGGTCTTTTGGGATTGTCTGAATGGACAAATGATGTCAGCCTACTCCAAAGCAGCGATAATCCCAAAGCACAATTTGCACTCGATTATTTCTGCTTGAGAACAGCCCAATTTATAGGCATGATGGCAGTTGCATTAGGTGGTATCCATGGTATTGTATTTACCGGTGGGATTGGAGAAAACTCGCAGGCCGTACGCGAGTCGATACTAAGCCATCTCGCCTTCCTGCAGCCAATTGCAACCCTGACCATTCCTGCCAATGAGGAACGTATTATGGCAATGCACGCCATTGCTCTGATTCAACAGACATAAGGAAATAAGATGGATTTAAAAGGACTTGTGGTTGGTATCGCTAATGAGCATTCCATCGCTTGGGGGTGCGCAAAAATATTGCATAAAGAGGGTGCAGAGCTTGCGATTACTTATCAGAATGAAAAAGCAAAAGACTATGTTCAACCTTTAGCAGAAAGTGTAAAAGCCCCGATTGTCATGCCTTTGGATGTCACCGATTCAGGTCAACTTGATGCATTATTCCAAACTATTCAATCAACTTGGGGCCGATTAGATTTTGTGATTCATTCTATTGCTTTTGCACCAAAAAGTGACTTACAAGGACGGGTTACAGATTGTTCACGTGAAGGATTTATAACGGCTATGGACGTCTCGTGTCACTCCTTAATTCGTTTGGCAAAAGCGGCTGAACCGCTGATGACAAACGGTGGTAACATCATCACAATGAGTTATTATGGATCGGAAAAAGTCGTGCAAAATTACAATATTATGGGGCCAGTCAAAGCTGCCCTGGAAGCGTCAGTGCGATATTTGGCCATGGAGCTAGGCCATAAAAACATAAGAGTGAACGCCTTGTCTCCGGGGCCTGTGAAAACTCGTGCTGCCTCAGGTTTGGTGGGATTTGATGCACTCATCCAAAAGGCCACGAGCGAGGCCCCACTGAACCAAGCAGTCACTATAGAAGAAATCGGTGAAGCCGCATCTTTTCTTATTTCAAAGACAAAGTCTATAACCGGTCAAATTATCTACTTAGATGGTGGCTATAACATCAAGGACTAACGGGATTGCACAGCCGCTTTAGTTGCTCAAATCCCAAGACACCAGACCAAATCTATCATGAGAGCTGCAGCAACCCAGCTCAACAGGCTTGACAGTATGTTTTTCAAAAACGTTCAAAGCATTTATTGCTTGGGCATCGATACTGGTATGTTTATGATTTTTCTTAGCATATTGTTTCATAAATAATGAAATCTTTTTGTTGTCTGCGCAACTATACGTTAGGATGGCCTCAATAACAGCACCGCTTAAGGTCAAATAGAATACTTCTCCATTTGCTGGTAAAAAAGCAGGAACATTGCTTCCATATAGCGCGCCCTGTTGAAAATCAGTTTTTTCTAGGTTGCAGTTTTCTGTGCCCATATTTTTAATTTCTACACGAAGATCATAGAAACCAGGATTATCTTTTGTCCAGCAGCAATGAGCGTTAATTTCTGAACCTAAAAGCAAACACCCAGCGATACATGCAAAAACAACTTGTAATTTCATTCATACTTCCTTTTCTATGGTAGAGGAACCCGTCAGTATTTACGCAAAACTTCGGAGTTTTCACAAGCACTGACCTTATTAGATTTTTTTGACAGTTTCAACTGTCAAATAGGATTATAGTGAGGTTAGCTGCAACCTAGAAAAATTAAGATCCGGATAGGATATATCTGAGGGTCGGCCGGGATTCTGACGAAAAGGATGAATAAATAATTAACACATAGTGAGGTTTCAGTCCTAATATTCATAAAATGAGGTAATCTCATGAGATCCAATGTAAGCCCTTAATTAACTTTATCTTCTAATTCCTCACCACAGGATACGCCACCTAATTTATTTTTCTCATAGCATAACTCATCTCTTTCCTAATGATAGGACTTCTTTCTCAGCTGCTGGTAAACCTCTGGTGACTTCAGGAGTAAAAAAAGTGGGTGCATTGCAATCGTAGATCATGTGCTGTACCGGAGGGACTGAGTCTAGGTAAGGTGTGGTGATTTGAGCTTCTATTGTTTCATCTTTATTAAAGAGGGATTTAAAATAGTCAGATAATCTTTCGCGTTTTTCATTTATTAAAATATTTTCTAGAGCAATTTCTTTAATAACATTGAAATCAAAATTTTCTTTATCATAACTCTGATTCGCTAGACTTACTAACGAATCTGACTCTAAGCACTCGGCTAATTTAAATACGGTTTCTAATTGAATATCATTATTCTCATAAAATAATTCAAGCGCATATAAAAGGGATTGTGGGTTACCGTGTTCCCAAATTTTTGAAAGAGAATCATGGTCTTTAATGCCTACTAAAGAAATAATTTCAGATATTTTTTCTATAATGCCAGAATGATCAGGATTATCTAATAAATATTTCTCTTTGCTTAAAACTAACATTAAGTTGCTGTGACTTATTAAGTCATTAACAAGCAAGATTTCAAAATGTTTTAAAATCACTTTAAAATCCTGAACCCGAAAACAAGCGAGAATGAGTTCAAAAGAGACGAGTTCATTTTTCTGTAAAAATATTAACAACTTCTTCAATAACTTAGTCTCGCCATCTTCTTCTATAAAAGAAAAGTTTTCAGTTACTAACCTTTTATTTTCTTTTGATTGAACATCAATTTCGGATAATACAAGGTTTAAACGATGCGTTAATAAAAATTTCTTCAACTTATTCACAATACGCTCCTTTAAATATTACATTTTTATGGCCAAGACTAAGCTTGATTTCATGAGTATTGAATAATCACCAACGAATGGCATCTATTATACATGATGCGCATTCAAAGCTCAACAAATAGGCAGCTGGAGGATGTAGCGGCAAAAATTGAAATGTCCCCTTGTGTTCGCAGTTAGTCTAACCTTTTAAAGCGGCTTAACGGATAGGAGAGCAAATATATCAAGGGCTATTAACCATGAACTAACTTTTATTAGAATCTGGTTGATTGAAATAGTGTCATCTAACGGTCCTTTTCGTTAGAATCCCGGCCGGACCACTATCTCACTCTTGCATGAATATTATGACTTCTCGTTCAAATAATATTGTATCGAAAAGTTATTTTATGTATAATTACGGTTCATTATTTTATTGTTATTATCTCAAATAGAAACATTGCAAACCCAAGTGATAATAACAAGGCCATTGGTTCCGTTCTAATGCAAAGCATTTAAGGCATTCGATGCAATTTATCACAAAAGATAAACTATCTAGTCAACAAACAACAAACCTGTTGCGTTTTTTATTGGGTTTTTTATGCTTTTCGCTTTATATACAAAAATCAAAAGCTAACATAGATCCCCTACTCAATGGTTTGGTGGCTTATTACCCTTTTGATGGTCATGCCAACGATGTCAGTGGTAACGGATACCACGCAACTGCCTACGGAACCACTTGGATAGCTGATAGAACTGGAACTACAAATAACGCTGTCAACCTGAATGGCATCAACTCTTACCTAGAAGTATCCAGTAGTACCGCTTTTAATTTTAATGAAAATTTCGCACTTTCTGTATGGGTCAATCCAGCTGCGTCTCAAGTGCCTTATGCCGAACTATTTGATAAATCACATTCATCTTTGCAAGGCTGGTCAGTAGAACAAGATAATACAAACAACAATCTTTTTTGTCTTGGTTTTTTTACCTCAACAAATAACGGGTATGGTGCTGGATGTGCGCTATTCACAAGCAATAGTTGGAATCATTTTATCATCAATAAACTTGGAGCCAACACTCAGCTTTATTTAAACAATGTTTTGATTGCAACAGGCACAGCACCAGCACCTACTATCGCAGCTAATGGTAATTTGCCTTTTACAATAGGCGTGTGGAATTCTGGTGTCTCTTCCCCAGCAAGTGGCCTAGCCAGGTTTTTTAAGGGCAGTATCGACGAACTACGGTTATATAATCGCAATTTGGCCTCCAATGAGATAGCGCAATTATACTCTTACGGTTTTCCTACCTCTCCCCCCACTCTCCGACCCTCCCCACAGCCATCTAGTCGACCTAGCCTACAACCCACCGTACACCCCAGTGCTCAGCCATCCAACCAACCCTCAGGTCAGCCGAGCGTACAGCCTAGCAGTCAACCATCGGAACAACCTTCTTGCCAGCCGAGTGCACAACCCAGTATTCAGCCCTCTGACCAACCTTCTAACCAGCCGAGTGTACAACCCAGTTCTCAGCCATCGGAACAACCTTCAGTGCAACCTTCTGGCCAGCCGAGTGCGCAACCCAGCGCTCAGCCATCTAGCCAGCCCTCTGGTCAGCCGAGCGTACAGCCTAGCAGTCAACCATCGGAACACCCGTCAGAGCAACCTTCTGGCCGGCCGAGTGCGCAACCCAGCGCTCAGCCATCTAGCCAGCCCTCTGGTCAGCCGAGCGTGCAGCCTAGCAGTCAACCATCGGAACACCCGTCAGAGCAACCTTCTACTCAGCCGAGCTCAGAGCCCAGCGCTCAGCCATCTCACCAACCCTCAGGTCAGCCGAGCATGCAGCCTAGCAGTCAGCCATCGGAACAACCGTCAGAGCAACCTTCTACTCAGCCGAGCTCAGAGCCCAGCGCTCAGCCATCTCACCAACCCTCAGGTCAGCCGAGCATGCAGCCTAGCAATCAACCATCGGAACACCCGTCAGAGCAACCTTCTAGCCAGCCGAGTGCGCAACCCAGCGCTCAGCCATCTGGCCAACCCTCAGGTCAGCCGAGCATGCAGCCTAGCAGTCAACCATCGGAACACCCGTCAGAGCAACCTTCTGGCCAGCCGAGTGCGCAACCCATCGCTCAGCCATCTGGCCAACCCTCAGGTCAGCCGAGCATGCAGCCTAGCAGTCAA
>CAZVEH010000020.1:29420-38306 GCA_964625775.1 uncultured Legionella sp.
GCCGAGTGCGCAACCCATCGCTCAGCCATCTGGCCAACCCTCAGGTCAGCCGAGCGTAGAGCCCAGTACTCAGCCATCTAAACAACCAACAGCCCAGCCTAGCAGCCAACCCTATGTCTGGCCGTCTGCACGTCCATCCAGACACCCGAGTAGCCAGCCAACTCGACAGCCTTCGAATACACCAACGATAAAACCTTCGAGCCGACCTACGGACCTACAGTCATCATCAAAGGGAAATACTAGTTTTTATATCATAACAGGGTCATGTTTGGGTGGAGCGCTCTTACTGGTAGCTGCGGGCTGGTGTTATCGACAAAAAATATTGAAACACAAGGCAGTTAAACCGCTGGCCATCAATGAATGTGCTTTGATCATGTCTCAAAAACCTAAAAAAGATTTCGATTTATATGAAGCACTTGAAAAATTTGATTGTGGCTATGTGAGAATTACAAGCAACGACCAGTCTCGGGGTTTGTACTATATCAATCGGAAAACAAAATTAATTCACAAATTTGATATGAAAGATGAAGACCTTACAAAACTGGACGCGGAAAACATATTCTCCTTGCATCCCAAAGCTCTTGATAAGTTTATGTTTGCTACCATTTTTTCAACATCCTCAGAGTTATGCTGTGGTTTGTTACTCAGCTCTTCAACTATCAATGAACTGGCTTTGTTTAAAGCCTTGGATAACTATGACGCCGGATTTCTAAGAGTACAAAACAGCGATGATACAGGGGGATTATATTTTGTGTCTGCCGTTCCTCGGCTCATCATCAAATTTCAAATAGCAGACGATCTACTCACTGGCCTAGATAATCAGCAATTTTTTACCCTAAAGCATGCTCTTCTTGATCACAATCAATTAACCACACTTATTGACGCAACAAATGATGAAGAAGCATCATTGCCTGTTCGAACGATTCAACAAACTGCAATGATATTTCATAAAGATTATTTAGAGTGCTTTCTTAATGAAATATTTGCAGAAAAGAGTAAACGCCTGAGTGCCGTAGCGACCAGCAGCAGCATATCAGCTCCCTCAAAAGACGAATGGCACAACCCAAACTTATGTTTATCTTCTGCTTATAAATTCTCTCCAGACTTTGATAAAGACGCTGGTAGTATTCATGTATTTCATAGGATGTCTTCCTCTACAACAAAGAAACCGAGTAAATCCATTAAAGTCACTGTGTCTATGCCATCCAAGTTTCAACATGTATTCAGAGTACCTCTTCATCCATCAGTTGATTTTTCTGCTTCAGGACCTTATTCCCAAAAGACTCAATCCTATTTACAGCAAACACTCCCGAGAAAAAGTACCGTTTTTGACTCATTGACACAAAAGGCCTTAGCACCGTTACCCAGTAAATACACACTGAGCGCCTCCCAGTACAACTATATTGCCACACAATGGGTTGAAGATCATATGAACAAAATGGTAATCAAATATTGCCAAAACCTGAAAACTGTATCCTCTGAGCTGACGACTGTTGCTCAAGACGCTTCTTTGAAGCATGATATTTCTGTCAGATCATTCTCTCCTGTAGAAAATGAGAGCAACAAAGTGGGTGCTGAATCCCTGAAGAATGACGTGGATGACGGAAAAATGGTGCATACATTGGCCAGTGATCTTACCTCTGCTCCAGTGAATGACTCCTCATCAGATGAGGATGGAACTCAAGAGGATTTTTTCAAAGAAAATCAAGACCTAGTTGATCTGAAGGCGCTTGATGCGTTCAATCAAACTATCCGTTTTTTTGACAGACGAGCAACTGTTTATTCCAGACGCCTAAGTACCGCGCCCTCGCCAAATCACCAAAGCGATATCCGACAAGTTCTAAGGAACACCCGCCCTACTTTAGACATTTCCCTCAAATCGCCGGTCAATAGTTCTGCACATGAGGCTATTGACAGACCTTTACAAAAACAAGTTACATTCATATCAGAACCCTTAGAAACCATCTTGGACATCCCTGCCCGTGCAGGTACAGCACCTGCACAAAAAAGTCGTAAAGAGAGTTCAGTGCGCGAAGAACATAAAGAATTGAACTCCCCATCAAACCATGGCAAGAGTATTGAACGCAGAAACTCGGAGCATGTCTCCAGAATACAGCCCTATCTCAACAAACAATCATCAAATAGATTTTTTGAAAAAAGAAGGTCTTCTCAACTCGCGGTTCATCCCACAATAGATGTCGCTCACCACCTTGAAAATACAGCGACCTAAGGTCTAGGGTCTATAGGTGATTCTTTTTTGATCAAAACATTGTATGTCTCGCGACATATATGTGATAATTGCTATCAATCTGACTGGAATTGAGATCAAACCCATGGCTTACGTTGCTGATGACTTCAAATTAACCTTATCGACACAACTCCAGTTTTTATTTAAGGCCTTACCTGAACGAAGCTTCATGACACCGACTTATCTGTCGCGACTCATTATGTATATTGTGCTCCCCTCGACAACATCTGTTCCGAAAGAAACACTGGTCCCGAATATCAATGAGCGTCTAATAAATCGACGTCTCATTCAAAGCATGGATACGATCGAATATTTAGTACCACATAGTTCACTTTATACGGTTTATTTTTCCGGAAATGCGCAAGACAGTATGCAGCTATTCCCCCACGATAAAGAACGAAACTACGTTTTCTGGAATTATCCTGGAGTTGGAAACAGTCTAGGAGCTGTAAATTCGAGCTATGACTTATTTGAAGCAGGATATCAACAAGTAAAGCGTTTGATTGATAATGAAATCGACGCCTCTTTAATTACTTTATACGGCCAATCATTAGGCGGAGGCATTGCCACACATGTGGCTCGTCGCTTACAGGCAGAAGGGCATCATGTCCATTTAACAGTTGATCGTTCTTTTTCTCGACTCTCCAGCGTTATACCAGCAGTATTAACATACTATTTACGCGATCGTCAATTGTATGGTTTTGACATCAATGAAGAGGATGCTCTCGAACTACATCCCTTCAAAGCATCCGCCTTTGCCCCACTTGTAACTTCAGCCATCGCTCTAACCCTGTCTGGGATAGCGCTTGGTACATCTTTTGCAAGTTTGATGGCAACTATAGGCTTAGGTCTAAGTACAGGGTTAGCAGGTTTCGGATACACTATTGCTTGCACAATACAACTTTCTGGTTTTGTCTTGGCCAATCTGATTGTGGCTATCGGGACTATGATCGCGTATTTTGCAAAGGGGCTCTTTAATGACGCTACCACTCGTATACAAGTAATTTTTGCAGGAGTATCTTATGCTGCGGAATATCCATTCGCATGGCTGGGATTTATGCTCAATGAGGCTACTCAGTTATTTGCACGCACACTCTACTATTTTGTAAATGTGTTAGCGAGTATAGCTGGAGGCGCATTAGCCATCTCAGGCGGTTTAGCAGGTATCCTCAGCGGATTTGTGATTGGAGCATTAGCCTCTTTACAATTACTGGTCACCAATAATCCTTACCTTACTCCAACTGAATTTGCTTTTAGGGCAGTTTTAATCAGCGCTTGTTGTGAGATGGACTCGGTGGATCAAATGCGACGTTTGGTCGACAACACTAGTCAAAACCAAAACCTTACCATTATAAATAGCCAAGATGATGAAGTGATACGAGTTGACGCCGCCCTAAGTACTGGGCTTGGTATTAAGCCAACTTCGACTCAAATACCTGTAGATGAAAACGCGCCATTAACATCAGCAGCCAATCGATCCGTTTTTTGGTATACCAAAGGCGGGCATAACGGCTTCCTGGACCATCACCATTGCTTGCCTAGACAAACGTTTAATTGACTGTATTGCAAGTCAGTTATTTGTTGCCTGTCTTTTAGAGGGTTACTGGATTTATGCAAGACATCCTACGTGGGGTTCTAGCCCGGAACCGGCAAAATTTCCAGACTGTTTTTGGTCACTATTGATTTCTTTGAAACACCCAAAGACACATTGTTGATTATTGCATCAAGGTCAATGATTTTATTACCTGCGAAAATAAAGTGCCCTTGAAAATGAATATGTTGCCAAGCTACCGGTGAAATTTTCTTCAATCTAGCCAAAGCCTTCTGATTGCCCTCTGCTTCATATTTTAATTTGAGTTTGGATAGTATCGTGCGGGGTAGCCGTAAACCTCAGAAATTTCCGGATGAAATTTAACTATTATTAACGAGGTATTTTTATCAAGAAACAAACATTTTCGCACTTGCAGCACAACCTACTGTAATTTCGAAATCTGGTATGACATCTGTTGGGCGCATTCCTCTGTTTTTAACCTCATCTATTGAGCTGTATGCATATCCATATTTTTGGACGCTCTGATTCATACCCTTATAAGCGATACCATTGGATCGAATCCCTGTATGCTCAAAAATACCCTTAACGGTCCAATCTCTAAACCGACCTTGAGATATTTGTTCATCTAGTATCAAGAACCTTTCATCTTCTCTATCCCAAGCAAGTACTCTATGCTCATACTTCGATAAAGCATCAACAGAAATTTCTAATAGAGATTTTCTAACAACTTCAGGCCCAGGTCCAACATTAACGATAGTGCTTGCAACATATCGAAATAACGTACCCACCTTAGATGGCGCACGACTTACGGTATGACCAGTACTTCCCATTGCGTGTCTAAAAATTCGCGCAACTGCCATATCTGCCATCCTTGGAATTGATTCATTATGACTCAGAAGTCTTATTTGATCTCGAAACCGTGTTGCAAGGAATTCAGCACATTCATAAATACAATTCACCCTATCACGAAGTGTCCAACTATCAAAAAAACGCCCTGCACGTTGTGCTTGATTTTGTTCTGTTTGATCTCGTATAAACATCAACAAATCTATGACAGCTGCAACAGCTATACCAGAAGGAAGACTAATAGAAAATGGCAATGGTACTCCGAACATGGGGGCAGAAATATTAATGTCTGGCAATACCCCAATAGCCACCGTTTTAGCTATTTCCGCTAATCTGTCGGTTTCATCCGGTTTTTTTACTACATTACCGCTGCTCAAACATTTATATAATTGATAGGTTTGATCAAATTGTTCAACAAATCTATTAACAAAATGCATTTGCTTTTCGGTAAATCGCGGCATTTCATCATCACTACCATCGTCTTTATACGAAATTTCTGACATCTGACTTGAATTAATAAGAGCAACGGGTTCAGTACTAAAAGAATCTGGAGCAGGATCAAACCCTACAATAAAAAAACTTGCAGCCATATTTATAGCTTCTTGAATTATCTTATTAAATCCAACAATATCTTTGTTAGATACTCTTGTTTTTTGTGTTAATGTCTGCCTTTGTAAAATAATTTTTTCTGAGAGCAATGATATGTTACGGCTATGAGTAGGTAATGCCTTGTATAATCGTTTCAGCTCATTGAAATATGAGCCATAAAATAAATTACTTAAAGCTTGCTGGCATTCACTTAGCCGACGAGGCGCATCCGATGGATGCTTTGTTTCTTTGTAACTTTTTTCCGGAAGTCCATCATCTCTGGCTAATTGGTCTAATTGATATTTTTGACGATAAATATAGGCGCTAAGACGGGCCAAAATGATTTCCATAAGCTCTCTTATCCACTGCTTTGCCAACTGCTCTTCAGATAAAAGAGATACAATAAATTGTCGATTGTTAGAGTTTGCGTAAGTAATAAGACTATTGATATCTAGATAATGCGGAATATCGATAATAAATTCTTTTACTATAGCTTCATTATTAACATCAATTGCTGCTCTTATCCAATCTTCTATGGATCTAACAGCATTGGTATGATGTTGTAGCAAATGCAAAAGCATTTCTCTTTGAGAATCGTAAAAAGCGCCATGCCTAATTAAAATGAAAATCAAATCACTATAATTAGTATCTGTTTGGCGTAACGAGTAAATATAGGCCATTTGAATGACAATATGCTTATTATTAGACAGAACTGCTTCATCGACAGCTTTATATTGTCTGTTATTGAGCTCATCTAAATACTCTTGAGTCGCATTACGCGCAAAAAATTCAATACTTTGCTCCTTGCCACCCAAAACAGCAATATGCAAACAAGTGTTCCCCTCAGTGTCCTTCAGTGCATGGACGTCAACCTCTGGTTGTTCATTCTGTCGTTTAATGCCATTAATTTTTTCGAGAATAAATGGCACCAAATGAATATGCCCATAATATGTAGCAGAAAATAATCCTTGTACATATTCATTTTCTGTCGGTTGATAATATTGAAGCAACAGTTCTAAACGGTTTTGTGCGCCAGGAAAAGCAACTATGGCCATGAGAGAAAACTGAAGATTAACGTAGGTTTGTATTACATCTTGCCCTAATGTTTCTAACAGCCACTGCAAGCGACTAATATGTGCGTTACCCGCAAGTGCATAGGCAAGTACGGGGATTCCTTGACCGTCTTTTTTCCTACGCAATAATTCAATACCAGAAACTAAAGTGCCATTTTCTCTCACCAAGGGAAGCACATGGTGTGTAGAAAACTCTGCTTGCAATGTTTCATTGGTCATTGCCATATCAGATGGATGTAAAAATAGCTGAAATACTTTTTCGAGCTCCGGATCGGTTCTTTGTGCTTGAAAATAGGTTTTTATTTCAGAATAAGCTATCATCTTCTTAATATCACTCCATTTTGTTCACAATATTCCCTAACCGCACCGCCGATTTCACCACTATGATTTTGAATAAAGCTATTGGCAATCAGCGGAAGTATTGCAAAGATTTCAGCATTTCTTAAACCACTTTGTCTTTCAATGTCGTTATGATTTATAACCGTATCATGTCCATATTCTCTAGGACGACCACTCCAGATATACCATGTCCTTGCAGCAGCATTTTGAAAAAACGCTCCTGTGCTACCCCACCATCCATTTTCTGTTACTAATGATTTGTATTCCTCTCCCTGTATGCGTTGAGGTTTTCTAGCTTCAACTGAAAAATGCTTACAAAATTTTTCAGTTGTTTCTTCTTTTAAAAAGATATGATACGGATGAATATTGATTACATTATGAACAGAAATGGAAGCAATCCATTGCATCAAATCTGCGTGCAATACTTGAATGATGGCCGGTTCGCCTTGGTTGGGGAATAACAATGCGCCTAGAAGCATCTCAATATTTTGCGGCGGATTTTTTTCTACACTTAAATTATATGTTTCAGAAGGATTAGCCTCCGGATTTGGATGGGAAATTGTAACATGTACATGTTCTATAACACCTGCTTCTAGTTCTTTAAATAAATAATAGCCTGCACTTAAAGCATCTCCTGGATTCGGCCTTCTGGGCAACAATACGCACCGATATCTTCTTTGATGTGTTTGCATGCGAGTATTGCTATTTGTATGCGCATAGGCATGTATAGACGCACCATAAAGCGTTTCTAATGACGCCTTATCTCCTGTAGGCCTGTTTAAAGTCGGATTTCCACTAAAAAAACTCTTAAAAGTACGGTCTAGCGAAGATAATGCTCTTCGCACCAACTCAGCCGTATTTTCTGCTATGTTGAAATTTATCGGAATTCTTGGGCCACCATCATCAATCGCAGTTTGCCTCATTTCCAAACCATTTAGTCGTTGATGCTGGGCGTTACTTCTTCGCATACTGACCGCCTGTTTCAAGATCGATGTATTCGTTAGGTCCTGTATTTGATGGTAAGGATTTTACAGATGCCCAACTAGATAAATATTTTACTATCCCGTCACGCCATGATTTCCACCTTTCTACGCGTAACTGAGATGATCGACTGGTTGTATTCATGCTTAATTCTTGTTCATTTGCGCGTTGTTGAATTTTTTCTATACGTCCTTCAGGTTGCATCATTTTTGTTAGTTCTTTGAAATCTCGGATTTCTTCAATACAAATATCAATCATATTATTAAAATCACAAACTAGTTTTTCATATTGCTTAAACAAATCGATATCTTTTTTTTCTTCAGATACTACTAATGTCTGTTCCAGGATTATCTCCGTTCTTGCTAAGGCATATTTTTTTACAGGCTCTGATTGTGCTGGCTGAGTAGATGAAAACTCATCTAAATCACATTCTTTTGGGTCATGTATTAACTGCAAAGACCAGTTGCGCATATACTCGGCGATCCGAAATAAATACTCCATGACTGAGTGAGTTCTCTCAACCTTGGTTTCTAATGCATCAATTTTCCTAGAAACTGTTATTTCAAGATCATCCGCTCTTTGTTTTAATATCGGATATAGTTTTTTCAAAAGTAGCACGGATCTTTTCAAGCTTGCACTGTATTGCTGTAAAAAATTGTGGCATGCCTGGGTTTCAAGCGAGGGCAAACTACTCATCATAGACGTAGTATCATATCTTAATTTGGCTAGGATGCGCTCCATTTTAGATTGTGGAGTCTGTATTTGAACGTTACTTGATTGAGTTTCTGGGAAGAAAATGTATTCAAGACCATCTTGGTATTGTTTGTGTATCTCTAAGTAATCCAGAATTTGCTCTGGGTTTGATGTTTGTTCTGCACAAAGCAATGATTCAATTTCTTGTTTTTTATGTTTAAAAACTCTTTTCGCAAAAGCTTCAGATTTTAAAAGAAGCGCATCTGTGCCACTTGTTATGTTAACAACTCTAGGTTGTTCAGAGAAATTCACTGACATTTTTTCTCCATAATGATCTCTTGATACACCCTATTTTCTTTTAATTGGCATTAAAAAGCAAGGTTGAAACAAACAATGGTCGCCTTATTCGTTTTTGTCAGTTATTTTCACACTTTCACCATTTAACCCCATGTAAGATAGGAACGTGATTATTATGTTGAAAAAACGTAACTCCCCACGTCATCCCGAGCGTAGCGAGGGATCTCCTGTCGTGTGGCACAAATTTTAAAGAATCGATTGATACAAGT
>CAZVEH010000021.1:0-37672 GCA_964625775.1 uncultured Legionella sp.
TGTGCCACACGACAGGAGATCCCTCGCTACGCTCGGGATGACGTGGGGAGTTACGGAACGCATAATAATTGACAAATAAAATATCAAAAATTACAATACTCTCTCATATGAAATACAAATCTTATTAAAAGGAATTGCTATGCAACGTGCTCTAGTCGACCGCAATGAAACCGACATTTTCCTACAAGCACTTCTCAACCACCCCATACGTACAAGTACTAGTATTTTTTTAACAGCCGCATTGGTATACACGAGTTGTAAAATAGCGCTGGGTTCAAGTGATGCGACTGCATCAGCAGTCGGTCTATTCGCTGGCCTTGGGGTAGCAATACATACCGCAGTGCGTGAACATGATTACAACCACAATCTGCGACCTAACTAAATACAGAACGACGACTCAATATTCCAGACAAATAACAGTATTATTGATTTTATTAAAAATGATTTTGTATTATAATGGAACATAAATAGTAGTAACTAAAAGGATCCATATGAGGAAATATTATACTGTATTATTGGTTTTGATTGGATCATCAGCCTTTGCCTGTGATTTTTTTAGTTGCCAATATCTTTTAGATATCATTATTAAAAATAATACAAACTCGGAGTGCCACTTAATCCAACATAAAATTAATAGCGGCAGGTTTGGTGCTGATCTCGTTTTTGACAAAGAATTAGCACACATCAGTACCATTGCCGCAGGGCAGAAAAGCAAAGCGTTTCGATTTTATGATGATGTGTACTATAGACACCATGTCGTACTTACCTATCAATGTGGTGACGATAAATTCATTACTTTAGATTCCACGCGCAATGCATACGCGGGCATCACAATGCCTCTTTTAGGCATGTGGACAGTAGTTATCAACGGCCTAGTCACTTCCGCCTCTAATATGGACGCAAGTTATGAATCTGATATCGGCTCTTGTACTAGACTTAACCCTCCAGCAAGGCCTGGCTCAATTACTTGGACGTTGTCTTAGCAAACGTACATTTGGCCTTCACAGCCTACTAGTGTGATTCAAATCGCGTTGAACAGAAAATGATGTTTTAATTGAACTGGAATGCTTCAAGACGTCCGTGACAGTGCTTCCACTTTTTGTGGCTTCCACAAGGACAAGGCATGTTTCTGCTGATGGGGCTTTCCTTATCAGATGGAAGAGAGATCCCATCCACATAGTACCAGCGACCATCTATCAAACGAAATTCGCTCAATTCATGCATGTGATGTAATGATCCTTCATCCACAAACACGGCTATAAACTCTACTTGTCCATGCTGGGTTGAAATCATCTCTGCGTGGATAACTTGCAAAGAAATCCATGTCACCCCGCTAGCCCATAATTGCGCAGAAACAGGATCAAAGCCGTCACTGGCTTTGCCTGTCATGGTCGATTGAATGTACGGAATATTGGCCTTGGCATAGGCTGAATAGCGCGATCGCATGAGGATTTCTGGCGTCTCGGCTATTTTTTTGCCTTGATGATAGGGCTGACAGCACTGTTCGTACGAACGTATTGCGCCGCAATCACAGCTTGTTTTAGCCGCGATCATTTTGTGCCCTGCTCTGCTTCAAAAACTTGCAAAAACTCCCCGTAACCCCCCTTATAATCTTGAATTTTGCCTGCGGGAGGAAAATATAAGATCCTGGTCGCAAATTTTTCAATAAAATGCCGATTATGACTGACGACCAAAAGTGTACCGGTATAGGCTGCCAATGCGCCGGCTAAGGCGTCGATTGTTTCTATATCCATATGGTTGGTTGGTTCGTCCAGAATCAGCACATTAGGCGCCTCTAGAATGACCTTGCCCATCAGTAAACGAGCCGCTTCTCCGCCGCTCAAAGATAAAATATCTTTGCTCACGTCATCTTTCACAAACAACATTTGCCCCAACACTTTGCGAATTTGTTGTTCCGGGACACCTGAAACCACATCAGATAACCATGCCAGCACTGTTTTTGATTCATTCAGCAAATCATGGTGATCTTGAGAAAAATAAGAAATTCGAGTGTCAGGTCCCCAAGTAATTTGACCTTCGTCAGGTGGGATCAGGGACAGCATCAGTTTCAACAAAGTCGATTTCCCGCGTCCATTGGCCCCAACAATCGCTACTTTATCATGCCGATTCAATTGCAACCGCAATCCTTTGAATAAAGTGCGATCTTGAAAGGATTTGCCCAGGCCTTCTACCACACACACAGATTTGACAGATTGTTTCTGCGGCACCAATTGAAAATTAGGTGCGATACGCGAACTATGTAATATATCCGGTAGTTCAATTTTTTCCATCATTTTTAGTCGAGACCGCGCTTGTGCAGCTTTAGAAGCCTTGGCCTTGAATCGGTCCACGAATGATTGCATATGGGCCAGTTTATCTTCAGCTTTACGCCTCTCAACAATTTTCTGATCTTGGAGCAATTGTTTTTCAGCCAAAAATTTGGCATAAACCCCAGAGTATTGGCGTACTTCACCAAAATCGATATCCAAAATATGGTCCGCAAGATGATTAATAAACTCTAAATCATGTGATATAAAAATCAACAATCCTTTAAACTCTGTGGCTAAGAAACTTTCTAACCAGCGTATGGATTCGATGTCCAAATGGTTGGTGGGTTCATCCAACAGTAAAATAGAAGGATTCTCAAACAAAACCTGAGCAAGCAATACTCTTAACTTGTAGCCACCCGACAATGCTCGCAACGGTTGATCGTGGTAGTTGAGGGGAATACCCAAACCCACTAATATTTTTTCAATTTCCGAAGGGGCAGTGTAACCATTTTCTTGATAAATCAAGTTTTCCAGTTCAGCATAGCGTAAACCCTGCGCTTCTGACCAAGGATCTATGGCCAATAAGGCTTCTTTTTCTTGTATTGCAGCCGCCAATTTGGCTCTGCCTTGCATCACAATATCCCGGATCAAAGTATCTTCATAGCGAAATTGATCCTGTTTCAACCAACCAATACTCGCATCTTTTGGTTTGATGACCTCTCCCGAGGTGGGCTCTTCTTCTTGCGTCATCAACTTAAAAAGTGTGGACTTTCCACACCCATTGGCACCCACTAACGCATACGCTTGATTGGTATTCAAAATAAGATTCACATCATAGAACAAAAGCTTTTGTCCAAATGTGATGCTTAGTTGATTTAAAGTGATCATGAATAATACTCAGATGATGATGTGTTAAAACGCCTGTAAGACAAAAAAATAACCCATTCTACCGAAATACCACATCGATGTATTTCGGTAGAATGGGAGAATGGTAATTCTTATGATCCAATGAACATCAAAAAAAGAAAATGATTATTCGTCAGTTAAGCGAAAGTATTTTGTACCAAAATAACGCTGTAATTTTTTTCGGATCGTACCGCGGCTAATACCCAGCATCCTAGCAGCTTGTAGCTGATTACCACGTCGTTTCTCCATAACAGCTTGCAACAAAGGAGGTTCAACTTCTGAAAGAATCATATCGTACAAATCATTGATAGATTTATTTTTATTTTCGGCCAGAAAACGCGTTACCAAACCATAAACCAAATCCTGAAGGCCCTGATCTTGTTTCGTATTTTCAATGGTGCTTTCCGTCTCAATAACAGCCATTCTCAATATCCTTATTTATTTAGTTAATCAAACATCTAACCTCTGTGCTTCCATTTTATATGTTAGCAAGATTAATTGTACATCAAGCATAATTGATACGCTATAGGAAAACCGTGTTTTTCTTAATCGCTTAGGAGATAGCACGGTTTTCCAGCTACGTCACATTATGCACCAATCAACAATTGATTCATCCGTTTGACAAAATCGGCAGGATTATCTAATTGCCCACCTTCTGCTATCACTGCCTGTTCAAACAACACCTTGATCCATTGTTCGAATTTCACATCATCTTCTATCCCATGAATTCGTTTGATCAATGCATGGTCTGGATTGATTTCAAAAATCGGTTTGGACAAAGGAGTCTGTTGACCAGCAGCCTGCAAAATCCGTTGCATTTCCAATCCCATGTCGTTTTCATCTGCAACAATACATGCAGGAGAATCAGTCAATCGATTGGTCAGCTGTACATCTTTGATGCGATCTTCCAAAATCGTTTTGATTTGGGTCAACATCTGTGCGTATGATTTTTCTTGCTCTTTGACTTCTGTCTCATCATCATCAAGCGCCACTTTACCTTTGGCAATAGATTGTAGTTTTTTGCCTTCAAACTCACCCAAATGCCCTGTCAACCATTCATCAATACGATCACTTAACAACAGCACTTCAATGCCTTTCTTCTTAAAAATTTCCAAATGTGGGCTGTTTTTAGCCGCGTTATAACTGGATGCCGTTATGAAATAGATTTTGTCTTGTTTGTCTTGCATACGAGACACATACTCCGCCAAAGAAACAGTTTGTTCTTCTGAGGTAGAGTGGGTCGTGGTAAACCGCAGTAATTTTGCAATGGCTTCACGATTTGCAAAATCTTCTACCGGACCTTCTTTCATCACCAAACCAAATTCTTTCCAAAAACGTTGATACATCTCTGGATTATCACTGCTCATCTTTTCCAACAAAGACAAAATGCGCTTGGTGCAAGCCGAACGAATATTATCCACTTGCTTGTTGTCCTGCAAAATTTCACGAGACACATTCAACGGCAAATCGCTGGCATCCACAATACCTTTGATGAAACGCAAATATCTTGGTAAGAACTGTGCGGCGTCATCCATAATAAAGACACGTTTTACATATAATTTCAATCCATGTTTCACTTCATGCTGCCATAAATCATAAGGAGCATGGGAAGGAATATACAAAAGACTGATATATTCATGTTTGCCTTCTACATGGTTATGAGACCACATCAAGGGCTCTTGATAATCATGAGAGATATGTTTATACAGAGCTTTATACTCGTCATCTGAGATTTCGGACTTCTGCAATGTCCACAAAGCTGTTGCTTTGTTGACTGTTTCAAATGCGGGTTCTTCTTTTTCTGCGTCCGCACCTTCTTCTTTGTCTTCAGCTGGACTCATGCCTTTCATCACAATCGGCCATGAAATATGATCAGAGTATTTGGTGATGATATTTTTGATGCGCCAATCACTAAGAAACTCTTCTGCATCTGCTTTCAAATGTAAAATGACTTCGGTACCGCGAGTTTGTTTTTTTACCGATCCAATACTAAACTCACCATCACCGGTGGATTCCCATTGAATACCTGAATCTGCCGCCCCACCCGCGCGTCGGCTTTTGAGTACCACACGATCAGCCACTATAAATGCTGAGTAAAATCCTACCCCAAATTGGCCAATCAAATTAGAATCTTTGGCTTGATCACCACTTAGATGACTGATGAATTCTTCTGTACCTGATTTAGCAATAGTTCCTAAATTAGTGACCGCTTCATCCCAAGTCATACCAATGCCGTTGTCGCTAATGGTTAATGTTTTCTGCTTGTCATCAAACTCTACGGTAATTTTCAAATCAGAATCTTGCTCGTACAGGCTTGCATCTGACAGTGCTAAAAACCTTAGCTTATCCAAAGCATCCGAGGCATTAGAAACCAATTCACGTAAAAAAATTTCTTTATTACTATATAAAGAATGGACCACCAAATGCAGCATTTTCTTAACTTCAGTTTGAAAGCCCATGGTTTGTTGTTTTTTGACCATCAGTAAATCTCCAAAAAATTTGTCTTCGGTGAACATTTGGGGGCAAAATTCGAAAATTCAAGGTGTGAAGTTAAAATTTACTGAGTCGGGTTAACGCAGCACAGTATTTTTTAGCCTGAGATTCGAGAGAATAGTTGGACTGAGTAGCGTCAATCAAAAGTTATCCCACAGCAGCACATCATAAAAGCTCTAAAAATCGTACCGCTCACAAAGCTATATGTTTTGAAAGCGTTGCTGGAGTTTCGCCGCACGCTGCAAGATGGCCGCAGTAAAAGGACTATGTTATATGATCCTGAATGCTGGTGATCTAGTTTAACGTCTCTTTGCGCACCAAC
Source organism: uncultured Legionella sp. (assembly GCA_964625775.1). Lineage (GTDB taxonomy): Bacteria > Pseudomonadota > Gammaproteobacteria > Legionellales > Legionellaceae. The sequence continues at coordinate 5,992 of CAZVEH010000021.1, forward strand.
CCCCCAGACAGTTGAGCTTCCTCTGCCATTTGTAAAATATGCCGCGGAAATACACCGTCAAACTCATATTTACTTCCGATTTTCATGGCCATTTTTGACAAAAACCCGTTAATATTCCTTTTCGGGAACAAATTGTGGTTTTTGGGTTTTCAAACAACCAAAATTACCGATCGGGAACCAATCATGGGGTGTGCGGAAAAAGAGTACGGGGCTGAATCGAACCATATTCAAGCCCCGCACCGCTTGCTTTACTGATCAGCATAAGCTCTTCTGGCTTAACAGGATCAGGAGACATGCTGCCATCATAAGGCTCGTCAACAATCAAGGGTTTTGGCTCAATTGTTGCGTACATATAAGCTGAATTGGCCGACAAACTCACTACGGACAACAGGGTGATCATTAAATACTCGTATGCAGTGTCTGAATGATTAAAAGCAGCAATTTTTCCTGCTAGCAAGCTGATAAAAAACGATGAAAAAGCCCCTGCACCACTTGACAAACCGGTTGCCAAACTCACGTCTGCGGATAAATGATCAGATATTTGGGTGACCACAGAAGAGTTTCCAATCCCATTGAACATGGAAAACACAAACAAAGCCGGCAACCAAATGGATTCATGCGAGGACGTGGCTGCCACCAAAGAAGACACCGCCATGCCTAAAAATGCATAATTTGACAACACATCGGCATTCGCAGAAACACCGAGCATAGGAACAAGTGTACGCACAATTGCATCCAGCCCAACCAAATAACCCAGAATTTTAGAAGCTTCATCAGCAGGTAAACCACGAAGCGTAAACGTCACCGCACCCCCAGATGCCATGGTGAACAAGGTACCCAAGGTGGTGATATAGCTCGTACATACCAGCAACAAAGACAGTTTATCTTTGTTGCTGAGTTGATGCATTCTGCTCCAATAAGTGTCTGTTGAGCTATGTCTGTCTTTTTCCCCCATAAAACGTGCTATTTCTGCTGCGCTTAAAGTGGGAACTTTTAGCTGCATCAATTGGTTATACGGGGGATCTTCAACTAAGCAATATATGGCCACAAAAGCCACCGCGGTGAATAACGAAAATGAGCCACACGTGTTTTTCAAACCAATCGTAGGCACCATATGGCTTAAGATAATCAAGGTAAACGCCGGTGTGATATTACCCAACCCCCCAATAGTTGCCATATAGCCAGCTGCATTTTGTCGCAGTAAAAACGCCAAAGCGTGCTCCATCGGCCCCGGGATACCAATCCGGTGTTTCTGTGTTTTAAATGCAATCGCTCTTCGATTTTCGGCCCAAAAATGCATAGAATCACCGGGTGCCCATTTAGCCGATAAGGCGATACACGGCGAGTAAACTGCAAGTGCTGCACCAGCAAGCAAACAACAAACGCCTAACACCCAAAACCGCTCATCATGGATGGTAAGGATAGCCAATATGTCATCGTTGGGTAAAGCCAAACCCAAACCAGCGATCCCAATGATACTGATTGCCAACAAAGTCAGAATTGCGTTTTTACCTTGACCATGATCAACCTTGCTTGCACCCCATACTCTTAAATAACCGCCTAATAAAACCGAAGACGACGCCAAGGCAAATCTAAAAAAATAGGGAACGCTGGTTAATTTATTCGCCACTGCACCACTTAAGGACATCGCTGGGTAAGCACTGATGCTGGCAATCAAAAGGCCTGCATAAATCGTAGGAGGTGAACCTTTGACTTGCCTCATTTCAAGGTGATATCGCGAATAGCGTGTAGGAATAAGCAGGCGGTAGTCATCAGACATTTGTCGGAAGATTGTGACAAAATCTAAACCAAGGGTTGTGCCATCGCCCCTTTCTGTGAACTTTGTTAAGCGTGCCATCACGGTTGCTCTGCGTCATAAGAGAGAATGGGCGCATTATAACGACAGGATTATAAAAAACAAACACCATGATCAAATATAATGATTCTCATCACAAAATAGTATGCAATATATGTAATGTTCTTAAGGCAGTATGTGACATTTGATCATAGAAAATCACCACAAAGCAGGGGCGATTTGCTCCAGAAAAATGCAACAACACAAACAATCCTGTATCCACGCAAATATGAACTTTTTCATACTCAGATCCACGCCCATCTCGCCTCTGTATGATCCATTTTCGTTGTTGAAATTTCAGGGTACAGACATTGGGATGAGGACTGGGATCTTTAAATACCTGGTATAAGGACTTGATCATCCCACAGATCAATAGGACTAGGATTGTTTTAGGCGGATCAGCGTACACCAAGCCAAATACCCCGCATAAGGTCAATATCACACTCAAGCGTCGATAATCAGCCGAGGGATTTAAATTGATGGTAAGATCGAATAACGTTGACACAATCAACAAACTCCTTGTTGCTCGGCGACTCGTAGCCCATCAGCCAAGCATATAAATCCGGATCCGGATTATTTAATACTGATTCAAATACATCAAGCTCAGTGGTACTCATGAGTTCCAAACGAGCCTGCAAAAATCGATCTAAGATCACATCCAATTCCAACATACCCCGGCGACTTTGCCAGCGTATTTTTGCTTTGCGGTGTTCAAGATTCATAGTTCATCCGTTGCATAAAATTGCGTAAATACTGTTCTATTTCACCTAACGAGTCAAGCACATAATACGCCTGTAACTGCTCGCGTGGTATCCAGGGTTTGAAATAATAGCGCACTAAGGTTTTACTTTGCAAAACGGCTTGATGATCATGCTCAAGCTGAGCCAAGCCATGCAAATGAGTCATAAAATACTCGATACATGTCTCCATACGGGGCACGTATTGCACAGCATTCAACAAATTGTGATACAACCAAGGTTGTCCTGTACCTGCCCGAGACACCATGTATGCATCACAACCCGTTGCGTTGATCATCTGGCGTAAAGAGGTTTCGTCTGCAATATCGCCATTGGCAATCACTGGAATCCGCAGACTTTGTTTGATCAGCGCAATTTGCTGCATATCACAAGGTGTGTCATAATCATCTCTCCAGCTCCGCCCATGAACAATCACCGCATCAGCACCGGCTGCTTCAATCGCTGCTGCCAAAAGAACATCCTGTTCGGAATGTTGTATTCTGATTTTGACGGTCAAAGGTATGCTGATAAGCGATTTGACCGCAGTAATGATCGCGGCCAATCGTTGGGGTTGATGTAATAATGCAGAGCCGGCTCCTTTTTTACGAATCTTTGCTTTGGGACAACCGCAATTCAAATCGATCATATCGGCACCGATGGACTCCAAATACTGCGCTGCTTGCGCAATCGTCTGCGGATCATCCCCACTCAACTGATACGCCAAACAGTGCTCGACTGGATCTCGGTGCACAAATCTGGGTGGTTGGCGACGCAACAAATCCCGGGCTGAAATCATTTCTGACACGCAAAAGGCGGGCTGCTGATGCAAGGCATACATGGCACGAAATGGCGCGCAAGAAAACCCTGCAAGGGGTCCTTGAATCAAACGATTGGCGAAGGTCAAAGAACCGAGTCGAAACGAGCTATTGATATCCATAGCGAGAAGTATATACTCATCTTGCTATGAAACCAATATTCACTCACACATTGAATGAGCGCGTGTATACCGCCGTTCACCCCTTAGCGCAAGAACTTTGCTTTGAAACTGCAAAACCGCTTGTCTTTGATTTGTCCTATTTGAGTATCTTAGACGTCGAAGGAAACACAGCCTCAAGCTATTTACAAGGTCAGCTCAGTTGTCATCTGGATGAAGTAACCAGCGAACAAATGCGCCCGGGTGCGCAATGTAATCTGCAGGGTCGAATTATGTCACTGCTCGATGTGGTGGACTGGCAAGGATTGCATTTGGTGCTGCCGGGTGATCTTTGCGCTGCTACTCAGGCGTCATTGAGCAAATCCGCTTTATTTTCACGAGTTAGTTTAAAAGAAAACAACGATATTCACGTGTTGGGAGTCTATCTCCCTAAAGAAATGGCACTGCAGGATATTGGATTTCCAGTACCCACAACCCAATGGGGCGTCGTGCAAGATCAACAATATTGCTGTTATGCCATCAGTGATACGCTGAAGATGATACTTTGCAGGCCCGAACAAAAACAATCACTTGTGGCGCGATTCTCCGTCGAACAGCAAAGAGGATCCTTGGCGTGGCACGCGCTGGAACTCGAGGTACCTCGTTTCAGCATCTACCCAAACACCCGGGGTTTGTTTTTACCCCACCGTTTGGGTCTACAGCACACAGCGTATATCAGTTTCAACAAAGGCTGTTACAAAGGCCAAGAGATCATCGCTCGAACCCACTATCGCGCCAAGTTAAAGCATACGGTCAAGTCATTCATTCTCAGCACGCAAGACACGATCTATGCAGGACAAAAAATCTATGCTGATCTGCAACAAGCAGAAATTGGCGAAGTCATTGATTACTGCCCATTGGGATCACAATCCTACCGTGTTCTTCTGTCTATTTTGATGGAGCATCCTTGTGAGATTTACTTCGAAAAAGGCATAAATCCAGTGATATTAACGTGACGATACACGCCAGGAATACACACTGTTCAACCGCTTAAGATTCACTCACCAAACCAGCAGGATTTTGATTCCAAAAATCCAAATGCCATTGGCCATCGTGATAACTCAATTGACAAAGATGTCCCGTGCCAATTTTTAATTGTTTTTTGGCAACCTGCTGCTCAAACATACCATTGACCAACTTTAAAAAATAGCGCAAGCAGCCATTGCTGGCCACGACTAAAATATGATCATTGGCGGAATAACGCTGGATCAAGAACTCTGAAAAGTCTGTGATTCTAGCAACCACTGCTTGCTCTGACTCACCCCAACCACCCTGCTCTGGCCATAACGATTGTCGTTCCCAACGCTCATACTCTTCGTCACCAAATCTTTGCCGGACTTCTTGACTGGTCAAACCACTCCATAATCCGTAATCTAATTCATTCAGGCGCACATCAACGGTACTTTGTATGCCAGCATGCATTTCTTGCAGCGCCCATTCTGCCGTGGCTCGCATACGCAACAACGGCCCAGTAAAGACCGCAGTCAATGGTGGCATCTTTGACAAAGCCCTGCCCATCAATTTTGCTTGGGTGATGCCAAACTCCACCAAAGGCAAATCATGCTGACTCCCCACATAAAAAGCTGATTCGTCCGCGCGGAATGTATTACCGTGACGAGCTAGTATGACTTTCATGTTTTCTCCTAACCATATCCATCAGGCCAAAGGCCCAACCAACCCAGCAAGCAACTCACCTTCTTTGGCTATCAATTGTTCTACGTAATCAATATCAGCCTGACTATCTACGGCACAATGACTGCGACCACGATAATCCACTTGCACCACTTTGATCGGAATACTATGTTCCAAAGCACGTAACTGCTCTAATCCCTCGGTGAGCTCGAGTTCAGTCGGTGGTAAAGCCAAGTATTGTTGTAATACATCATAACGATACACATACAACCCAATATGACGAAACACCGGCAAGGGATCGCAAGGGGCTTGTCGCATAAAGGGAATCAAGCTTTTAGAAAAATACAACGCATTGTCTTGTTTATCAAACACCACGGTGGTGCCTCCCACCGCCCCGTTCTGTTTTGAACGAGCCATTTGTTGGTATTGCTCCACGGACAAACGCATCGCAGTTGTGGCAAAGCCAATGGTAGCGTCAGCCAGCATGCGATCCATCAAGGCTTGAATCACCCAGGGTGGTGTCAACACAGCATCGCCTTGTAAATTTAAAATGATATCCGGTGTGTATGGTAAAGCAGACACGGCGTGAAACACGCGCTCTGTGCCATTAGGAAGATCCACTGGCGTCATAATGACTTGTGCGCCAAAACCTTCAGCATGATGTTTGATGCGTTCATCATCTGTAGCAATATAAACACCGTCGATATGTTGAACCGCTTTGGCAATAGACCAAGTACGTTCTAACAAACTTTTTCCAGCAATTTTGGCCAAAGGTTTACCCGGCAAGCGCGTCGACCCATAACGCGCAGGTATCACAATAATCGCTCTCATGCTGCCCTCTCGACTCGTTGAATCATCCAAATACCCAATACAATCATGCCTATCAAACTCAAAATCACACCCATGCCCTGCTCCCATGTCTCACTGACGATACGCCACGCATCTGGACTATGTTGCAACGAAAAAGGAATAGCCAAAAACACATCGACCAAGGCCGAACCGGCCACCAAGCCACAAGCAATCCGTGTGCCCGTTTGCTTACGCACCACAATCTTCATGGGATCCAAAGACAAAGTGTTCAATCGACGCTCGGCTAACTTAGCAATCATGCCCCCAACAAAAAGTGCGACCGAAGACGTAATCGGTAAATACATACCAATCGCCACCCCCAGCAAAGACAGATGCACCCAACGTTCAAGTTTGAATAATTTTTGCAACACAATCAAAATTAGAATCACTACGGCACCAGCACTCATCACTCCCCAGGGCAAACCGTGCGAGAACACCGCACCTGCGATCGTTGCCAGCATAGCCGCAGTTGGCGCAGGCAACGATTGGCTGATGTCCATGCCAGGATGCGGCATCACGCCGGCAATACCATACACATCAAACATCATTTGCATCACTGGAGGTATCACCAAAGCGGAAGCCACCACGCCGAGTAATAACATCAATTGCTGCTTCCAAGGGGTTGCGCCAACAATTTGGCCTACTTTCAAATCTTGACTATTGTCATTGGCAATCGCTGCAATCCCTGTGACTATAGAAGCTATCACGATCACAACCGCTTGAGCTGCTGCGATTTGCTGTGCCGTCAAAGGCAAAGGTAACATCGATGTCATCGCCGACAATAATATCCAAGCTGCAAACAAAATACCTGCAATCACCACGGAGCTGCCAGGACTCGCCGTCACACCCACCATACCCGAAAAATAAGCCGTGATGACCGAGAACACAAACCCCATAATCACGATATAAGCGACAACTGACCCTACAATCCATACACCGGAAGAAGGGTCAAATCCCATCTGAGCAATCGGCAACAGGTCTTTTAATAAAAACAAGATAACCCCTGTCATCAGAATGGTTCCTGCCGCCAAAACAAACATCGGCAAATCTCTATCAGTAGACGCTCTTTGAGTGGTTTTTAGAGTGATTCGTACAGAAGAACGCATGCTGCGTATCAAGGGTTTTAATAACGACATCAAGGTCCAAATACCCGCAAACAACATCGCACCAATACCCAAGTACCGCAATTCTTGATTCCACAACGCATTACCTGCCACGGTAGGGGATGCATGGAGTAAAAATGTTGGATAAACAACAGATAATGCAGGTAAAGCCAGCAACCAAGCAATCAAAGCGCCTAAGCCAATGCTGCATGCCATATCAAACCCGACCAAATAGCCTGCCCCAATCATGGTTGCAGAAAAGCCCAAACCCAGGCAAAGAATATGTCGTTTTATACTGAACCACCAGGTCCACCCACTTGCCAAACATTTTAATCCAGTTTGGCTCAACTCTAACAAGCCTCCAACCACACTGCCATATACAATATCAATCACGCCGACTTTTTCGCTGCTTGACTCCAAAACAGCAGCTATCGCCTTGCCTTCGGGAAACGCCAAATGAGTATCGTTCACCAGAATCCGGCGCAAAGGAATGGAAAATAAAACACCCAGAATACCGCCAGATGCAGCAATCAACACATTGGTCACGTAATCAAAATGATGCCAATAACCAATAATAATCAAAGCAGGAATGGTATACACGATCCCCCCTGCCACGGCTCCTCCGGCTGAAGCGGCTGTTTGTACGGCATTGTGCTCTAGAACACTGGCATTTTTGAATAAGCGCAAGACACCCATTGAAATAATGGCTGCCGGAATTGAAGCAGAGGTTAAAATACCGAGCTTTAAAGCCAAATACGCATTGGACATGGCCAATAGCATAGTCAATAACACGCTTAAAATGACACAGCGCCAAGTCAACTCTGTGAGCGATTGTCGTTGTGGCTGTGGGGATAGTTTTTTCATGATTAATCCTGTTGTACATCATCCAAAGCTGGGACACAATGCGGTGCACGCAACCAATCTGCGTGGTGGCTGTTATCATAAATATCCCACTCCCGGGATGCAAATTCTTTTGCTGAAACGTCTAACAATAACCACACCAAAAATGCCGCAACAACTTCTGGCGACAATAAGTGTCCTGTTTGTTTTAAACGACAAAAGAAATCGTGTTTGGAGTCATCCATATGTTGTGCGCCCCGAATGATCGCTTGCATAGGGGTGTCTACGATGCCTGGCATCACGGACGCTATTGCCAAAGAAGGTTCTTCTAATTGCCAACAGCGTGTGAGCATAGCCAAAGCAGCTTTGGATACACAGTAAGCACTCCATCCTACTACGGGAAAATAAGCAGCACCCGAGCCAATGTGCAAGATGCGACCTTGACGCACATACGGCAATAGCAATTGGGTCAAGAAAAACGGGGCCTCAAGATTGGTTGCAATACAAGCTTGCCATTCTTCCTGTTGCATAGCAGTCATCGCAGCAATGGGCTCAATAATACCCGCATTATGAATCAAACCGCTGATGCAAGGTTGTTGGGCCAGTTTTTTAACAATGCTTGCTCTATCCGCAGCCTTGCTTACATCCGCACAAAAATAGTCAATAAGGGAAGAGTGTTGGGCAGTGGCTTGCAATGATTCAGCATGGCGCCCAATGATCATCACTGATTTTTCGCGCAGTGCTAGGGCAATAGCCAAAGCCCGTCCCAAACCACTCCCACCTCCTGTGATGACAAACATAGTCTCTCTCTGCTTCAACCGTTTCCAATGATTGCGTGCATGATATCAGACATGATAGTGTTGTGGTAACGAATTCCCAATTTTTGATTCAAGGATGAACATCGCATGAAAAAAATAACCTCTACGTGTGCCGTACTTCTGTTTGTTTCGAGTCAATATTGCTATGCTGATGTGCCAGGGGCAGGACAAACCTCGCTGGAAAAAAAAGCAGCCGTCTCCTTGACCGCTCAATCGGCTCCACCGCCGGCACCTGCTCCTACGCCAGCCCCAGCCCCCACCGTTATAGCGCCGGTGTCAAAAGTAGATTGTTTATACCAAACCACATCCAATCCTTTGTCCGAAACAGAATTGAAATTATGGGCGCAATACGCTGCCAGCAAATCCTTTGACTACAGTTTCGATAAAATGGATACTCAATTACAAAAGCTTAAATCGTGTTATACCGACCAGGGTTGGGTAGGATTTAATGACGCTTTGAGTCAATCAGGAAATCTCAATACCATCAAAACTCAGAAATTAACCGTCAGCAGCCAAATCTCAGGCAATCCAGAGGTCAGTCTGGTCAAAGACAATCAATGGCGAGTTACTGTGCCACTCAATGTGGTCTATCAAAACACCAAAGAGAAACTCACACAGTCTTTAACGATCGTCATGGTCATCACTAAAAAATCCAAAGGGGAATTAGGCATCGTACAGTTGATTGCATCACCAGTACCCCAAAAGACCACGTCTCAATCTTAGGGCTTGACTGCTATGAGATGCCTCTTCGCTCAAAGCAGCGCAGGCATCTCATCCTCCATCAGCTTGATCAGTATCTATTTATAATGCTGGGACGGTTGCCTCCGTATGATTAGGAGATATAGGTTGCTCCGAAGCATTGTTTTGACTGGTACCAAAAAAACCAATGCCTGCAGAAAATCCATAAGATACTGCGGATATTGGCAAAAGAACATTCCCAGTCGTCATTAAATATTGCCCCAAGACAGGGGCTCCAAATAGGGTACAAATAGCACCCCCAATAAACAATTGGATTGTCTGCGATAAAGCATGAAAAGCTAGCATCTTAAATAGAGACTCAAATACTATGGAATAGAAATCAGCATTTAGAACGGAGTTTACTGCCGCTACCGTGTGAACTTGATTCGCTGTTATTTCACCCGGGTTCCTATTAAAAATAGAGCGCGAAAAAGCCGTTATTGCAAAAAACAATAGGGTTATTGGGCTCTCTTCTACCAAACTTAGTAATGACAATCTCGCATATTTTTTCGTTTCTTCGTCTTCAGAAGTTAAGCAGTCAGCCAAAACAAATAGTGTTTTTGGATGTTCCAACAGCAGTTTTTGAGTACTAGCGCAGACAGAAAGATTATGGAACAGACGAACTGCATATTGTTTTGTGTGGATATCTTCTGATGCCATGCACTGTGTTAAAGCATCTAGAATACCCTGTATAGCTAATATTCTGGGGTGCCTGTCTTGGTATTTAGCTAAAAAAAACAGCGTTAAAACTGCATTTTTCCGTGTTTCAACATCTTCAGAAGCCAAACATTCTCCTACTAAATTCGCGAAATTTTCCTGACTTTCAAACAACGCTGTATGAGTAGCTTGGTTAACAGAAAGATTGAGAATTGTTGTGACGGCATTGCGTTTTGTTTCTGTGTGTTCAGATGCCATACACTGTGTTAGAGACTCTAAAATGCCCCTTGTGGCTAGTATACTGTTGTGCATGTCTTGGTTTGCCGTTAAATGAGAGAGCATCAAAACTGCATATTTCCGTGTTTCAATATCTTCAGAAACCAAACATTCTACTAGTTTAGCCAAATTTTCCAGGCTTGCAAACAACGCTGTATGAGTAGATTTGTTGATAGAAAGATTGAGAAGCGCTGTTACGGCATTGCGTTTTGTTTCTGTGTGTTCAGATGACATACACTTTGTTAGAGATTCTAAAATGCCCCTTGTGGCTAATATACTGGCGTGCATGTATCGGTTTTTAGCTAAATGAGCGAGCAGCAAAACTGCATATTTCCGTGTTTCAATATCCTCAGAAGCCAAACATTCTCCTACTAAATTCGCGAAATTTTCCTGACTTTCAAACAACGCTGTATGAGTAGCTTGGTTAACAGAAAGATTGAGAATTGTTGTGACGGCATTGCGTTTTGTTTCTGTGTGTTCAGATGCCATACACTGTGTTAGAGACTCTAAAATGCCCCTTGTGGCTAGTATACTGTTGTGCATGTATCGGTTTTTAGCTAAGTGAGCGAGCAGCAAAACTGCATATTTCCGTGTTTCAATATCCTCAGAAGCCAAACATTCTCCTACTAAATTCGCGAAATTTTCCTGACTTTCAAACAACGCTGTATGAGTAGCTTGGTTAACAGAAAGATTGAGAATTGTTGTGACGGCATTGCGTTTTGTTTCTGTGTGTTCAGATGCCATACACTGTGTTAGAGACTCTAAAATGCCCCTTGTGGCTAGTATACTGTTGTGCATGTCTTGGTTTGCCGTTAAATGAGAGAGCATCAAAACTGCATATTTCCGTGTTTCAATATCCTCAGAAGCCAAACGGGTTACTAGATTCCCCAAAATTTCGCTGTTTCTAAATAGTGATTCATGACTTGCTCGGTTGGTAGAAACATTTAAAAGAGCAAGTGATGCATATCGTCTTGTTTCTATGTCTTCAGAAGCGAAACATTTTACTAGATTCGCTAAAATTTCCCAGTTTACCAACTTTGGATGAGTTGATGTATTGGCGGTAAAGCGGGTTAGCAATAAAGCAGCATTTTTTTGTGTTTCAGGATCGTCGGAACAGAGGGAATCTACTAAAAACATACTTTCTGCCTTATTTTCAAGCATCATGGCATGCGTATCGTGGTTACTTGCAAGTGTCAAGAGGGTCGAAGCAGCAAAAGATTTGGTATTAGGGTCTTCAGCGACGAAACCTTCTACCAATAACAAAATCGCTTGTTTGTCTAAAAGAAGTGTCGCGTGATTATTTTTATTATTTGCAAGTTGCAGGAATATGAAATGAGCACATTTTTTTTCCGAAACATCGTCTGAATTTAAGAATGTTATCAACACCGCCCTGGCTCTTTGATCTGCAAGAATCATGGCATGGTTATTTAAGTCTTGACTAAATTCGGCTAACTCTGAAAAAATCAGTTGTTGTTCTGACATGGGTAAGGACTTATTTAAAAGCCTATCTAGAATCATTTCCAGACCGAGGTTTGACTGATTGGTGTCTGTTTTTAACATCATGATGGGTATTCCTCTTGTAAATTAAGTAACAGATATAGATCACCTCGATGGCAGAGAGAGGCCTAAGTCATAGTGAGCACAACGAAGGATCCCCTAATTACTAGTAGATCCCTCTTCACTACGCTCGGCATCATTCGTTTATCTAGAGCTTCGTACGGTAGGTTCCCTAGCTTGAGATTGCAACCAATCACCATCGCCATTTTCATCTTCATATGACAAAACAATCACTCGCGTACCCAGAGTGATAAAGTTTTCATTGAGCCATTTTGCAGCAGAAGGCAAAACTCGCACACATCCATGACTGGTATTATAGGGAGGCACTTCATATCCAGCATGGATGGTGAATCCTTGGAAAAAGTACATACAGTAAGGCATTTTGGCACCACCTTCTGTCTCAACGGGATACTCACCTGATTTACAATTAGCACCTCGCTTATTGTAAACCCTAAAGGTACCCGTCACTGTACGACAAGGCTTACCCACGTCTTCACAGATATCTTTGCCACCTGACGCACTACCGGTCATCACACGATTACCGTCTTCATCATAGGCAGCCCAGGCAGCCACCTTGGGATCAAAAACAAATAATTTTTGTCCAGAAGGTTGGATATGCATGGGATAGTATGAGCGACCTCTTTTATCGAGTGTATAATGAGTCGTATGATGCACGACGCCATAATCATCGGTGATATAGGTAGACTCTTCATACTGCACGCACCCAACCAGAGCCAAAGCACTGATCGCTACTCCTAATAAACCTTTTTTCAACATCATTTTTTAATCCTCTAATCGACGATACTTAGTTTGGGTTACATTGCCTTGATCACCAGAACGCTTCAGGCGATCTTCTTCATAATCGCTATAGTTTCCCTCTATAAATACCACTCGACCTGATCCTTCAAAAGCCATTAAATGTGTACACACTCGATCCAAAAACCAACGATCATGTGAAATCACCACCGCTGATCCTGGGAAACTCAAAATCGCGTCTTCTAGCGCGCGTAGTGTTTCAATATCCAAATCATTACTGGGTTCATCGAGCAGCAATACATTCGCACCACGTTTTAACAATTTGGCCAAATGCACTCGATTACGCTCACCGCCTGACAACTGACTCATTTTTTTCTGTTGATCCTGCCCTTTAAAATTGAACCGCCCAACATAAGCTCTTGACGGCATTTGAAAGGAACCCACTTGAATCACATCATGCTTGTCAGAAATTTCTTCCCATACTGTTTTTTGATCATCAAGATGATCACGCATCTGATCCACATAAGCCAATTGAACCGTTTCACCGATACGAATCTGACCGGAATCTGGCGTTTCTTTTTGCATCAGCAACTTCAAAAACGTTGATTTTCCAGCACCATTTGGGCCAATGATCCCCAACACACCGCCTTTGGGTAAGCTAAAATTCAAATGCTCAAATAATGTTTTAGAGCCATATGCTTTGGCAAGATTTTGGCCTTCTAGCACCAAATCTCCCAAACGCTCGCCAGGTGGAATATAGATTTCATTGGTTTCATTACGTTTTTGAAATTCTTTTGAATTCATTTCATCAAAACGTGCTAGGCGAGCTTTTGATTTGGCATGACGCCCTTTGGGCGAGCTACGCACCCACTCCAATTCGGCCTTCAAAACACGCATATGAGAGGCTTCTTGCTTTTGTTCTTGAGCCAAACGTTCATTTTTTTGCTCAAGCCATGCGGTGTAATTACCTTTATAAGGAATGCCTTCTCCGCGATCTAGTTCTAAAATCCATTCCGCAGCATTGTCTAAGAAATAACGATCATGGGTGATTGCAACCACTGTGCCCGGAAAATCTTCGAGATATTGCTCCAACCATGCGACGCTCTCAGCATCCAAATGGTTGGTTGGCTCATCCAGCAGCAACATATCTGGATTAGATAATAGCAAACGACATAAGGCAACACGCCGCCGCTCTCCCCCAGAAAGGACACTCACCACAGCACCCCACTCAGGGAGCCTCAATGCTCGGGCAGCGACATCTAGCTTTCGATCGAGATCCCAACCGCCGCCGCTTTCAATCGCATGTTGTAAGTCGCCCTGCTCTATCAACAACGCTGACATTTCATCATCACTCATGGGTTCAGCAAACCGCATACTGATAGCATCAAACTGCGCCAACTTTGCTTTCATATCTTCTACAGCTTCTTCTACAACTTCGCGCACTGTTTTATCCATATCAACCACGGGTTCTTGTGGCAAATAACCAATGCGGACGCCAGGCTGAGCTCTTGCCTCACCATCATACTGCGTATCCACGCCGGCCATAATACGTAATAAGGTGGATTTTCCAGAACCATTTAAACCCAGGACTCCAATTTTGGCGCCTGGTAAAAAACTTAAAGAAATATCTTTTAGAATCACTCGTTGATTCTCTACTGTCTTCGATACCCGATTCATGGTAAAAATATACTGAGACATAAACACTCCAGTCATAAACTGCTGGCGATAATAGCAAATTCTACTGTGAAATTCATGAATTCTTGCTAAAATATCTGCAATAGCTCCTAGGGTCTGACTATAAAAAGGCTGAAATGAATAATAATTTGTCAAAAATAAATATGATTAAACAGCAATTACGCACCGGCAATGTCATTGACGAGCGCATTCTAAACCTTTACAACACGCTTGATCGTGAGGATTTTGTGCCTGCTGAATATCGCGCTGTTGCCTACTCCGATATGCAAATCCCATTAAAGCACCAACAATGTATGCTGACACCGCTAGAAGAAGCATTAATTTTACAAACTCTAAATCTACAAGGCCATGAAACCGTCCTAGAAATTGGCACAGGCACAGGTTTTTTAACAGCATTACTGAGTAAAGTCGCAAAACGGGTTATCTCGGTTGATTATTTTGCAGAATTCACTGATCGTGCCAAAAAAACCTGCCATACTCACGGTTGCAGCAATATTGAATTTATTGCCGGAGATGGTTGTCAAGGCTGGGTCGACAAAGCTCCCTATGATGTGATTATCATCACTGGCGCCATAAAAGCGTTAACTGAAACACTGAAATTACAGGTATTACTGGGTGGACAATTATTTGCGATCATTGGCAAAGATCCGGTGATGGAAGGCAATATATATCGCGTTGATCACAGCGGCCAATGGACAAAACAGCTGGTATTTGAAACAAATATTCCAGTGCTCATCGATAAACAATGTCATCAACAGTTTGTTTTTTAGGATTTTTACATGCCAAGGGATCAGGCGCGCATTCAACATAATACATCCGGCATTTTTCTCGGGTTATTACTCTTAACCACCCAAGTATCTGCCGCTGATTTGATGGATGTTTACCATCAAGCTTTGGATAACGATCCTGCCTTCAAAGCAGCCTACAGTACTTTTTTGTCCCAAAGCGAAAGCTTACCTCAAGCCTGGTCTCAGTTGTTGCCACAATTGAGTTCTGCCGCACTGATTGGACGCAATCAGCAATTTATTGACGCAGGCCAGTTTGTGGTCCAGCAAACCTACAACGGTGATCAATGGAGCGTCAAAGCTTCACAAGCTGTATTTAACTATCAAGCCTGGGAACGAGTCAAACAAGCAAGAGCAGCAGTCAAAGCTGCCATGGCAAACTTTAACGATGCCGCTCAAAAAATGATGATCCGCACCACTCGAGGCTATTTGCAATTATTACTGGCCAGAGATACCTTAAATTTTGCCCAAGCCAAAAAACGGGCCAACAAACGTCAATTGGATCAGGCTGAAGAACGCTTTAATGTCGGACTGGATGCGATTACGTCGGTATACGAGGCCAAAGCTGCGTACGACCAATCTATTGCTCAAGTCATCGCCAGCGAAAATAATCTAAAAAATCAAAACCAAAATTTAAGCCGAATTACCAACCATACCTACGACCATGTGTCACCCTTGCGTAACAATACGATTCCTTTGATCAAACCAGAGCCAGCTGTGGTAGACGAATGGATCACAACTGGCCTGCGACAAAATTATAGTCTCTATGCAGCAAAATATAGCCTACAAGCCGCGCGTGAAAACGTCAAAGCATCTTCATCAGCAAACTGGCCAGTATTTACTATCCAAGGCAATGTCGTCAATACGCATTACAAAAGTCAACTGGGGAATGGTTCGACCGACTCATTGGTGAACGATGTGTTTATTCCTCAAGAACAGCGGCAAGCCAGTGTGTCTCTGAATGCCAGCCTGCCGTTATTTCAAGGCGGCTTGGTTGCGTCTAAAACCCGACAAGCCGAGTATGATTTTCAAACCATCAGTCAAAACATGGAACAAGTCTACCGGGATGTCGTTGTGAATTCTAATATATTTTTTAATACCATTATGGATGGCATCGAAAAGGTAAAAGCTGATCGGCAAACCGTTATTTCACAGCAAAACTCCTTAGACAGCGTAGAAGCACAATATTCGGTTGGCACACGTACCATGACCGACGTCGTCTTAGCACAACAACGTCTTTTTCAAGCCCAAGAACAACAGGCTTCCGATCAGTATGACTTGATCGGCGCTATTTTGAACCTAAAATATTATGCCGGTACTTTAAACGTGCAAGATTTGGAAGAAGTCAACTCTTGGTTAGATACCACTAGAATCGACAAGTTGGCGCCTAATAAAGCCAATCCCCTGTGTAAACTGAGCGATACGCAAAAATTGATTAAAAAAATGGAGGCACTGCCCTTAAGCTAGCTAACAAGCGACGCAAAACCTCGATTTCTTTGTAGTGATTCTCATTTTAGAAAGTAACAGGACTTAGGGAAACCTCTTATATTGATAAGCATAATACCCCATATTAAAACCGTTTCGAGTAATTTTTACCGTCTTCGCCTAATTCACCATTAGGTATCAGATGTCTATATAAAGTTTGTTTGGTTATCCTCAACTCTTACACATGGAACCCATATTCGTTCTATTTTCTAGAGAGAGCACAGGGGCAGATCAAAACACATCATAATCTGAGGAAATAAGATACGGTCGTGTGTAACATACATGCGGAATTTGCCTAGTAATCCCTAAAACCATGGGGATTTCATTAATTATTAGGCGCTCATGATTTTGGCCTGATTTAATACCAGGGCAAGATCGTCTAAATCATGGATAACGCCATAATTTAGACGAGTTGTTCTTGTATTTACCGTAGCCCGCAAGTAGCATAGCGAATTGCGGGACGACAACAACACGATCTGATCACTGTGGAATACCTCGAGTATAGCGTCGTAACCCCGCAATTCGCTGCTCTTCTTGCGGGCTACGTTGATCAATGGCGGTGCTTAGTGATTAGGTACTTACGACTCTCATTAAATTTAAATTAAGATGCGGTTGCCTTAGATTTAATCCGCTGTTTAACTTTCAAGATCAAACAATTGTGATAGAATAGACTACCAAATTGATTTATGTGGTAATATTTTAATCATGTTGTCTTCTGCTACAGAAAAAAAATTACTTCACTATATCGGCAAAGGCATTGCAGATTTTAATATGATCCAAGCCGGCGACCGCGTTATGGTTTGCCTGTCAGGCGGAAAAGATTCATTTACCTTACTCACTATCTTAGATCTCTTGCGCCAGCGGTCAAACAATAAATTCAGTCTATTCGCTTTCACCCTTGATCAATCTCAACCGGGTTGGGAAGATGCTGCTTTAAGACAGTGGCTAGAAGATCGTCGTATTTCTTATGAGATTTTAACGCGCGATACCTATAGCATAGTGAAAGAGAAAATTCCTGAGGGCAATACCTATTGTTCTTTGTGCTCACGCTTACGTCGGGGAATTATTTACCGGTATGCCGAAGAACACGGATACACCAAAATTGCCCTGGGACACCACCGTGATGATTTGATTCGTACTTTGATGATGTCTATTTTGTACAATGGTGATATCCGTTCCATGCCACCCAAGCTGTTGAGCGATAATAAAAAGCATATCGTCATTCGCCCCATGTGTTATGTGCAAGAAAAAGACATCATAACCTATGCCAAAGAACAAAACTATCCCATCATTCCGTGTACGCTTTGCGGCTCTCAGGATAATCTAGCGCGTAAAAAAATTGGGAAACTTCTTGATAGCTTGGCTTTAGATAACCCTAAAATCCCCAGCAACATGCTACATGCTTTGCAAAGCATCAGACCCAGTCAATTGATGGACAAAGAACTCTGGGATTTTAAAAACTTAGAGCAGAACCTAATCAATTCACCTCGTTCCGATCATCAACCTATTATACTAACAGAGGATATCGAATACGATGAATCAAGCGCTGACTAGTACCTTTAGACTATTTGAAGCCTATCGCAAACGCAATCTGAAATTTGATTTTGTTTCTGCAGTCGTCGTTTTTTTAATCGCTGTCCCCCTGTGTTTAGGAATCGCGCTGGCCTCTGGTGCACCATTGATGTCAGGTATTTTGAGTGGCATCATTGGTGGTGTTGTCGTGGGGAGTCTAAGTGGTTCGCATGTCAGTGTCTCAGGACCTGCTGCGGGCATGAGCGCTGTTGTACTTGCCGTGATCACGCAATTGGGCGATTTTAATATTTTCTTGTTAGCTCTGTTTATTGCGGGTATCTACCAAATTATTACCGGCATACTACGAGCAGGGTTCATTGCAGACTACGTCCCGTCTAATGTGATTCAAGGCTTATTGTCTGCTGTGGGTATTTTGATCATCATCAAGCAAATTCCCTTGGCTATCACACTGTCTCATTCGCTAATAGTCTTAAAAGCCCAGCTGCTCGATCTATCCTCGGGTCTTTCTTTGGAGCCCTTGAGAGATGTGTCTGTGCATATCAATGCGGGCGCCGTGATCTTATCTCTGAGTGGATTAAGTCTGTTAATTTTTCTTGATGCCAGCAAAAAAAAATGGCTAAAAGCAGTCCCAGGACCTTTTGTGGTGGTCACCATGGGCATTCTCTTGAATGAATTATTTTTATGCTTAGAATCCCCTTTGGCACAAATAGGACCGCATTTGGTCAGCATCCCTCAGCATAGTGGGCTAGCAGATTTCGTCGCTCAAATGCAAACACCCTCGTGGTCAGCGTGGACAAACCCACATGTGTATGTTTTGGCTTTTTTGTTAAGCTCAGTCTCTTCTTTAGAAAACTTGTTAAACATCAAAGCGGGCGAACGCCTGGATACCAAACGTCGCTACTGCTCTAAAGATCGTGAGCTCGTTGCGCAAGGAGTGGGCAATATGCTGGCAGGTCTGGTGGGCGGCATTCCGATCACCTCCGTGATCGTTCGGACCTCTATCAATATTCAAACAGGTGCAAAAACCAAAGCCTCCACTATCATGCACGGTGTATTCATTTTATTGGCCATGCTTTTGATCCCAAATGCTTTGAACAAAATTCCCCTGTCTTCTTTGGCAGGCGTTCTAATTTACACCGGTTACAAGCTCACCTCACCCAGTATTTATAGCTCTATTTATCGACAAGGATGGGATCGATTTATTCCATTTATCACCACGGTGATTTTTATTTTGTATTTCAATTTGCTAATTGGCATTTTGTTGGGGTTGGTCATCAGTTTATTTTATATTCTTAAATCCAATAGCCAAGTCAGGCTAGACATCATCCAAGAAATTTATCCCAAAGGTATCATCAATCGTCTGGTTTTGCCCCAACAAACCACTTTTTTAAACAAAGCGTCCTTGGTGGCTGAATTAGATTCGATCCCTAATAAATCAAAACTGATCATCGACGCGCGTTATTCAGATTATATTGACAAAGAAATCATCGAATTTATCAAAGAATTTCAGTCTGAACATGCGCCTCATAAAGATATTTCCCTTAACTTACTCGGGTTTAAAGATCATTATCAAATTCATAATTATATTGATTTCATCAATGTAACCACCTATGACGTCCAGTCTACGCTGACCCCTCATCTCGCGCTCAATATACTCAAAGAAGGCAATACACGCTTTAAGCAAGACACCTGTATTCATCGCAGTTTTAAAACCGATATTGCACACACTGCAACAACCCAACACCCGATCGCTGTGGTCTTGGGTTGCATTGATTCGCGAGTTCCGGTTGAGACGATCTTTGACATGAGTTTTGGTGATCTATTTTGCGCTAGAGTTGCAGGTAATGTCGTCAATGAAGACGTCTTGGCCAGTATGGAGTATGCTTGTAATGTCGTGGGTGCTAAGTTAATTGTCATTTTAGGCCATACTGGCTGTGGTGCAATTCAAGCGGCGTGTGATGGCGTTAAAAAAGGATTTATTACCCAATTACTAGAAAAAATAAAACCTGCCATCAATGCAGAAACGTACACCAAGCAGGATCGTACCGGGAAAAACCGTCATTTTGTGCATAAAGTAACACAATTAAATATTGCCAATACCATTCATACGATTTACCACGAAAGCAAAATTTTAGCTAAAATGATTGATCAAGAAGAAATTGGCATTGTAGGTGCTTTATATGACGTCAAAAGCGGCGAAGTGGCTTTCCTTGATTTTTCTCCTTTTATCAATCAATTGAATCCTACAGACACAGATCAATTGACTGAAAATTTGCGAAAAACCATTACGGCGGCCAATCGAATGATTCAATCTTCTAATACTAAATAAGAGACTGTTTATGCGTGCAACTCAAGCTTATATCAAAACGCTCAAAGAAACTCCTAATGATGCTGAAATTGCATCACACCAACTGATGCTCAGAGCTGGCATGATTCGTAAGCTTGGATCAGGATTGTATACCTGGTTGCCGATGGGGCTGCGCGTGCTACGAAAAGTAGAACACATTGTCCGCGAAGAAATGAATCGCATAGGTGCTATGGAGATATTGATGCCAGCCATCCAACCCGCCGAGCTTTGGGAAGAAACTGGGCGTTGGAAAACATTTGGCAATCAATTGCTGACCATGACAGACTCCAATGATCGTTCGTACTGTTTTGGTCCTACGCACGAAGAAGTCATCACAGACCTCATGCGTCAAGAGGTGCAATCCTACAAAGAATTACCCCTGACGATGTATCAAATCCAAACCAAATTTCGCGATGAAATCCGCCCCCGCTTTGGGGTCATGCGTGCCCGCGAATTCATCATGAAGGATGCTTATTCGTTTCATACCAACACAGAAAGCCTGCAAGATACTTACGATAGTATGTATGGCGCTTATTGCCAAGTTTTTGACCGTATGGGTTTACAATACCGAGCCGTAGAAGCGGATACAGGCGCTATAGGGGGTGCTGTCTCTCATGAGTTTCAAGTATTAGCAGATGCCGGTGAGGATCTGATTATTTATAGCGATCAAGGATCGTATGCTGCAAATGTCGAACAAGCAACCAGTATGCCACCCAAAACCAGCCAGACGCCCCCAGCTCAGACTGCACGTCTGGTAGATACCAAAGGCAAAAAAACCATTGCTGACGTGGCAAAATATCTTCACAGTGATCCTGCGCAAATACTCAAAACTTTGATCGTGGCAGGAAATGAACACCCATGGGTCGCTGTGGTGTTACGTGGCGATGATGAACTCAACCCCGTCAAAGCAGCCAAACACCCATGGATCCAATCCCCAGTCCGCTTTGCTGAAGAGCACCATATTCAAACAGACTTAAACCTACCTTTTGGTTTTATTGGCCCCCTGTCATTGACGATTCCAATCATCGTCGACCACCATGCTGCTGCCTTGTCTAGTTTTGTATGTGGCGCCAATCAGATGGACAAACATTTTCAAGACGCCAATTGGCACGATACAACGTCTATGCGTCAAGATGCAGATATACGCACCGTAAAATCTGGCGATCTCAGTCCGGATGGCCAGGGTATCTTGCAGACTTGTCGTGG
Source organism: uncultured Legionella sp. (assembly GCA_964625775.1). Taxonomy (GTDB): domain Bacteria; phylum Pseudomonadota; class Gammaproteobacteria; order Legionellales; family Legionellaceae. The sequence continues at coordinate 27,834 of CAZVEH010000021.1, forward strand.
CATTGAAGTAGGTCATATTTTTCAACTGGGTGATAAATATGCAAAAGCCATGAATGCTGCAATTACCGATGAAGAAGGTCATCAACAAACCATGGTCATGGGTTGTTATGGTTTAGGCATTTCTCGAATCGTCGCTGCAGCAATCGAGCAACACCACGATGAGCGCGGAATCGTTTGGCCTATGGCCCTAGCCCCTTTCCAGTTGGTGATTATTCCTATCAATCAGGCACGCTGTCCAGAGATCAAAGTCAAAGCGGAAGAGCTTTATCAGCACTGTAAAACGCTAGGCATAGACGTATTACTCGATGATCGGGATGAGCGCCCTGGCGTTTTGTTTGCGGATGCCGATTTGATTGGCATACCGCATCGCCTGGTGGTTTCAGAACGTCATTTAGGACAAAACCAACTTGAATATAAAGCGCGGGATCAACATGCGGCAGAAACTATCCCACTTGATCAATTCAATCTTTGGTTACATACAACGTTTTCAATCCCCAAACATGATCTCTGATAAAATAGTGAGACGGTTCCATCCCCTGATCTGGGCTGTTGGGACCGCTTTTACGTTACTGCAGTTTTTTCTTCAGCTGTCTTCAGGGGTGGTCATTGATATCATCATGCGCGATATGAATTTATCCGCATTGGGTGCTGGTTTATTGAGTGGTGTGTTTTATGTTATCTACACCAGTTTACAAATTCCTGCTGGTGTTTTATGCGACCGTAAAAACCCTAAGCCTATTTTAACAATCAGTGCCCTCATATGCGCATTAGGCTGTGTGATCTATGCCGACAGTTATACTTTGTATGGCTTATACCTAGGCCGCGCTTTGGTCGCACTTGGCTCCGCATTTGCTTTTGTTTGCCTGACGCATTTGATTCGAGAACACTACCCAAGACAACAATTTGGCCTATTGATTGGCACATCCGAAACACTGAGTTTTATGGCAACTGTGGCTGGGATCATTGGATTGGGAACCGTCATTAATCATTGGGGCTGGCGTGAGTTTATGTACACTGCGGCCCTATTCGCATGTATCACTGCCTATTTTTGCTGGCGATATATTCCCAATAAAAAGCCCAGCTCAGAAGAGAATTGCAACTCCAGACAATTTCATATTATGCCTGTATTAACCAGCATACCGTTATGGTTGAATGGTTTATTTCTAGGATTAACCTTTCTTATAGTCACTGTATTTGGAGCCATGTGGGCACCCGCATTTCTGAGAATTAAATTACATTGTACGATCGCACAAGCAAGTTTCATGGATGCAATTTTTATTTTAGGCCTTGGCATCAGTTGCCCGATGTTTGGCTATTTGGGCAATCAAGTCAAATCACGTAAGCGGTTGATCACCGGCGCTTGTGTGATAACAGCATTGATGTTGATGCTGATCATATATCTCCCTATCCACGATCTTTATCTGATGACCAGCATGATGTTTGTTCTTGGCCTCGTCAGTGGATCTTATATTTTGGGATTTACTTTCGCCAACGAATTATCACCACCCAATGCCTTATCAACAACAACTGGGTTCACCAATACCCTTACTTTGATCACCACACCGATTCTTCAACCTTTGATTGGTTATGTAGTAGACGCATCCGGTCGACCGATTACGCTCAGTGACTACCAATTAGCATTGTTGATTTTGCCGATATGTATTCTGATTGCAGCGGTGTTGGTAACTTGCTTGAGATTGCCGAAGGTTCAGTTTTAGCATGAGGCTAAGCAAAGAAACTACGCCAAAATAGTACAGTTAAAGTGCGTTTGACCGTGTGTGTGGTAGGAGTTTTATGGTATTGATTGTCACACGTCGGCAGAACAACAAAGCCTAAACTTCTTGGAGAAATAAATTGCTTCGACATTATTTAAAAAAACAAGTCTCTGCTGCATTCTTTCAAGCACAACTTAGAACTCAACCCACCATCGAAACACAACATCTTCAATTGATTGAAAAAAAATATGGCGTCACGATATCACTAGAGTCCCAAAAAACAAATACTGGACGATCTGTCATGGAACTAAAAATTTGGCAAACCGGTAAAACACCAAACAAAGCAACTGCTTTGTTTCAAGGAACTGGTTCACTGATTGATCTGCCTAAAATAATAAAAGCGAGTGAGTTGGCGGCAACAAATGGTGAGTATATATATTTTATGCGAGAATACCCAGGTGCTGGTAAAGGTAAAGTAACCATTTTTTCTATTAACGAAATTACTGAAGATTCAGTTGAGTTTCTAAAGCGTTTGGCCAGTCATTACAATATCGTTTTTGTGAAATCCATATCTATGGGTGCTGCTGTGGCATGTTGCGCAGTCGCAGAGTGTCATCGCACTGGATATAAGAATGTTTATGGCCTTTTTGCTCGAACTTATCGTTGCTTTGTGGTACTTCTAGCAAGTCGCTTCTCTCACCCAGAGATAGCTTACCCGATTCTAAAAGTAGTATTGACCTATACGGAATTTAACTTATCAACAGCAAAACACTTTTTGGATATTCCAAAGGAATATAAGTATGCTTATCGGATTGAAGGTGACACTGTGGTTCCAGAATCTGCTTCATTAGTGGAAGATCCTGAAGTGCGATTAGAGAACTTGGAAGGCCAGAAATGCGGTACTGCGGTTTGTGCTAAACATATTGCATTTTATCAGCAGCGCACTGTATTCAAACCAGTAAAGGAGCATCCAAAAGATCCCCACGCCATCTCAGAGAGTCAAGTATATTTGGATGATACGGATATCACGGCAGAAGAAATAGGTAAATCTTATATAGAGTACATTGAAAATCACTCTGGTATGAAAACCTGAGCTTGAATTTCCATCGCTCATTCATCAAGAAAAGCGATATGACAGTACCCCTAATCATTTAAGAAGAAGCACGTTAAAAATGAAGAAATACTTTTTGCTCCTGATTTTTGGGGTAGAGTACGCGGGAAATTTGTGGATGAAAACCATTTTATGGGGTCTATCATCGCCTTATCAAACATCAATGCAACGTATGCAACAGCTCCAGATGACTATACTCAAGGCATACCCAGCTCAATTGTTTGGACCTTTGACGAGCAAACGTATCCCCAAGTATCGTATCGAATTGCGGAGTTAAACTAGAAATTCACTATAACCGTCTACTTCGGTCGTCGCTTTGCTCGTTTCATCAGTCTCTGGCGGTGTTTCACCTGGCGAGCATTCAATGGGTTTTTCTTGCCTTTAAAGGGATTGACGTTGCCTTTGAATTCAAGCTTTAAAGGTGTGCCCACCAGTCCAAGCTGCTCGGTGAACCCTTTGACCAGGTAACGTTTGTAACTGTCAGGCAGTGCTGCCACTTGATTGCCATGAATCACTATCACCGGTGGATTATGTCCACCCGCGTGGGCATAACGAAGTTTGATGCGGCGACCATTGACCAAAGGAGGCGTATGCTGCGTACTTAGATCTTGTAGCAAACGTGTTAATTGTGGTGTGGACAGTGTTTGTATGGCCGAATCATATGCTTCCAAAATATCTTTGAAGAGTAATCCTACGCCACTTCCATGCAAGGCTGAAATAAAACGAATCTTAGCGAAATTGGCAAAATGCAAACGACGCGCTAAGGTCTGACGGACACCTTCTTTGTGCTCTTCGTCTAAGCCATCCCATTTGTTGACTACAATCACCAATGCTTTACCTGATTCAATGATCAAACCAAGCAAATGCATATCCTGCTCGGTTAAGCCTTCTTGCGCGTCCATCAACATCAAACAAACATGCGATGATTTGATCGATTGTAACGTTTTGATGATAGAAAACTTTTCAATTTTTTCATCCACCCGCGAACGCCGTCTGATGCCTGCTGTGTCGATCAGGGTATAATGACGCGCATCACGTTCAAAAGGGATAGAAATACTGTCGCGGGTGGTGCCCGGCATATCGTAAACAACGACCCGATCTTCTCCAAGAATACGATTGATCAACGTCGACTTACCCACGTTAGGACGCCCGACAAAAGCAATGGTCACTGCATCTGGGTGAGTAAAACTTGTTTGTATCGGTGGGAATTTCTCAGTTGCCGCATGTAACAGTGCACTCATACCGCGCCCATGCGTGGCTGAAACACCATACAGCGGACCAAGGCTCATGGATTGAAAATCAGCACAAGCCACATCTTCATCCAAACCGTCTATTTTATTCACCACCAAAAACACGGGTTTACTTAATTTACGCAATTGCATTGCAATCTCGCGATCAATCGGTGTCAAGCCAGCTCGAGCATCTACCAAGAAGAAAATGACATCGGCTTCATTCAAAGCCAAAGCAGATTGCTTGGACATCAATTCGTCAATAGCAAGATCTTCGACACCGACCCCGCCCGTATCCACAACAATAAAAGATTTATCCTCAAACAGCGCATCGCCATACAAGCGATCACGTGTCAAACCCGGAAAATCGGCAACCAAAGCAGATTGCGTTCGGGTGATTCGATTAAAAAGTGTTGATTTACCAACATTAGGTCGCCCTACTAGAGCGATAACAGGTATCATGATTTGGCTGCAATTTGAAAGGCTTGTAACTCACCATTTGCCAACATCACAATCATTTTATCCTCAAATTGTGCCGGAGAAATATACACTGCAGAACCGATAGTTTCTCGTCCAGTGAATTCCCCCGTAGAAGTTGATAGGGCATGTAATTGGCCAGTCTTATCAGCTAACAATAGGCGCGATCCAATTAAAATAGGCTCGGTGACACCATATCCTCGGAGCGCCATTTGTTTCCATTTGATTTGACCTGATTGCAAACCATAAGCCCAAATCACATCATGGCTATCGGTCACGTACAAAGTATCGCGATCAACAGCCATGTTTTTATAAACAGAAGCACGTTTAGACCAAACAAATTGCCCATCCTCTAGATTCAATGCACCAATATAGCCTTGATAACTGGCCAAATAGACCAAATTTTTCCGAATAATAGGGTCGGCATCAATATCAACCAAACGTTCCACATCACTTGCACCATTGGCATAAGCGATACTACGTTGCCAAACCATACGTCCTGTTTCTAGATCCACTGCATCTAATTTGCCATCAGAATAGCCAACCAATACCAAATTGCCCATGATTTTAGGTGACGAACTCGCTTTCAAAACCAAATTAGGAGAACCATGATCTACGGCCCAAAGCTGTTTACCTGAAGCCAAATCAAGCGCGTATAAATGACCATCGATGGTTTTGGTGATCACTGCGTGTGGGGTAATAGCAGATTTTGATAAAGCATCTTCTGACATTTGCTTTTCCCAAATCACATGCCCATCGGTTTGTGACAATGCCATTAATGTACCTGAATCGGTGCCCACAATCACATAGCCATGCGCCACACTAGGACCCGAAATTGCATGGTGTTTTAAAGGCGTGGACCAAATGGTTTTACCATCGATTGCAGATACTGCAGATACTTTACCACTGGCGTCTGCTGTATAGATGGTTTTCCCAACAACAACTGGTTTCAACTTATAATACGTATGAGAGCGGCTGGGCTGGCCAATCGAGGTGGTCCAAAGTTTTTGAAAGCGTACTTTGGACTGAATCTCGGCCAAAGGTTTGGGTTGGATGGTATTATCCTTACCCAAAATATAATCATCTATCATACTGCAAGCATGTAACCCTAAACTACAACATAAAAACAAAGTGACCTTTTTTAAAGAAAAACGCATAATTCCCCACTTATGATAAAGCATGTACTATGTGCCCAGATTTGGATTGGATAACAGCCAGAAGCTGGTGCTGTTTCATATCCAAAAATAGGTTGTTGATACCAGATTTTTCCACATCCTTTTTAGCTGTTTGGTACTCATCTTGTGCTTGTTGTAATTGACCCATGGCATAATAAATATCACCACGTAATTCTGCGCGTAATGCATCATAACTGCCATCTGAGACTTGTGCCAGCTCCTGCAAGGCTGCGGGGTAGGATTTCTCATAAGCCAATACCCGAGCTAAACGCAATCGCGCGATATCAACCAAGACTTTAAATTTAGAGTGCGTCGCAACATCAAGTAATGCAATACGTGCTTTGTCATAATGGCCGGAGGTAACGTCCAGTTTGGCTTGAATCAGTCGCGCTGTATCAGCGTATACTGTGCCAGGATACTGAGTCGCCAATTGATGCACATACGATCGTGCTGATTTGTTATCTTGGTTGGAAAAAGCCACCATCAAATGTTCATATGCATTGGATGCTTGCTCACTGACTTTCTGTCGGTGCCAATGCCAATACTTTAACCCAGACGTCGCTAACAGGACAAGACTTAATGCAATGATGACGATGCGGTGGTACCGCTTCCACCATTTTTTCAGTAATTCAATTTGTTCGGTTTCGGTTAGGTAAACGGAAGACATTTTTTCTCCTCACTCAATACACCAGGAATGAGAGACCATTCTTGGTCAAACGCCATTTTCATGGCTTGTTTCAACATGCTTTGCTGGACCATTTTTTGTTCGCCCAGTTGACGCAAATCTTTGATGCTGATGGTTTGTTCTTGAATTTCTTGTTCGCCAAGGATCAAAGCAAAACGAGCACCACTTTTATCTGCTTGCTTGAACTGTGATTTCATTCGCCCTTGACCAAGATAGACCACCACATCATAGTCACAGTCTTGACGCAATTGCTCTGCAAGAGCCAAAGCCTGAGACACATACTGTTCACCGTCAGTGATCATAAATACACTGGCTTGGTGTGCATCAGGCGCTGCAATTCCTAAGTTTTCCATCAATAAAAGCAAACGCTCTACGCCTAAACCAAAGCCAACAGCCGGCGTAGGTTGTCCACCCAATTGCTCGACCAATACGTCATAGCGACCACCTGCACATACAGCTGCTTGCGCCCCCAAACGATCAGATACCCATTCAAACACAGTGTGTCCGTAGTAATCCAAACCACGCACTAAGGTCGGGTTAATATGGTAGGAAATGCCTAAAGCATCCAGCCCTGCCGTGAGCTCTGCAAAATGCTGTCGACTCGCATCGCCTAAACTATCCATCAACTTTGGAGCCGCTGCGATCATATCAGCCAGCGCTGGGTTTTTGCTATCTAAAATTCGGATGGGACTTCGTTGTAGCCGTCGCTTACAATCCTCATCTAAGATGTCCTGATATTGCGAGAAATAATCAATCAAGGTTTGTCGGTAAGCTTGTCGTTCTTCCAATACACCCAGGGTGTTGATCTGCAATTGCAGCCCATCTCGAATCCCCAAGGCTGCCCATAGGCGTTGGCATATCAAGATCAATTCTAACTCAACCCCTACACCCGAAAAACCCAGTGCTTCGACACCGAATTGATGAAACTGACGATATCGGCCTTTCTGCGGCTTTTCGTACCGAAACATCGGCCCCGCATACCAAAGTTTTTGCTGTTGGTTATGAAGTAGACCATGTTCGAGGCAAGCTCGGATACACCCTGCTGTGCCTTCTGGTCGCATGCTCATGGATTCTTGATTCAAATCCAAAAAAGTATACATTTCTTTTTCAACAATATCAGTCAAATCACCAATGGTGCGTTTGAACAACGATGTGGACTCCAGGATAGGAAACCGAATTTCCTGATAGCCATACGCCCTCATACATCGAGCAAAAGTTTGTTCCAAATTATGCCACTTAGGCGCATCATTGGGCAATATGTCATTCATCCCACGAATGGCTTGAATGCGATCCCTCACTCTGCATCTCCTGATGCGGCTTGCTGACCTGCTGACGATAATAATGAACGCATTTTGGAAAGATCAGTTAAGCGAATATCTTTTTGCGTTTGGTTAAGCGAAACCTCCGCATGCTCCAATGAAGTGGGCAGCATAGGCTCATTGTTTTTACTAGACTCCCACCACATGCCTACTGCGATCAAGACGCCTAAGCTGAATAAAATAGTGACCCAACGAACAGCGTGTTCTGCTTTGTTACTTTGTCTACGACTCTGCCATAAGGCTTTGTCAGGTTTTCTTTCTTCGGAATATATAGAATTGAATGTGGCTAATAAAGGATCAGATGGCACACCCAGCAATTTGGCGTAAGCACGTAAATATCCTTTGATGAACACAGGTTGAGGCATATTGACATAATCGTCTGCTTCTAATAATTCAATGATGCGTACTCTCAAATGCAATTTGCCAGCAACATATTCTTGTGAATAATCGCGCAAAACACGCTGTGCAGCTAATTGCGCACCCGGCTTTTCTAGAGCAACCTGCTCTTGTTCATCTATGGTACCCGTCATACTCATTCTATCTATTCTCCAAATCATTGCATGTGATTTTGTGTTTGGCATTCAACCAAAGCAGATTTTCATTTATTGGTCGTTATTATCCCTCGAACCACATATTATAGCAACCTGGGTACCTTAGACTAAAAGAATTTATTTTGACCCCATAGGCAAAGTCCTTTTTCACATGTAAGATGAAGATCTCCGGCATCCACATGAATAGCGTACATGCGTTTAACCTTATATCTGATCATTGTTCTCACAACACTCAATCTACAGGGGTGTTTACATCGTGGACCAAACCCCGATGATCCTTACGAGTCTATCAATCGTGAAATTTTTAAATTCAATATGGCGTTCGATGCAACCGTTCTGAAACCACCCGCAAAACTGTATGCCGCAGTTTTACCGGATCCTATCCGCGCAGGAATCAATAATTTTTATACCAATATCAATATGATACCTACCGTAGTCAATGACCTACTCCAAGCCGATTTTCCTCATGCATTAAAAGACACTTGGCGTTTTATTGCCAATACCACTTTCGGCATTGGCGGTATTTTTGATCCAGCCACTGGTTTTGGGCTACCTCTACGCAGTAATGATTTAGGATTAACATTCGCCATTTGGGGTGATAAAAACTCCCCGTATATCATGATCCCCTTTTTGGGCCCAAGTACCATCCGAGATGGCATGGGCTTGATGTTTGATTATACGTTTTTTACACCTTATCCCTATATTCGTAACAATGCTTTGATCTATAGCCTTCTTGCAGAGCGCTACGTTGATCTACGAGCACAAATGCTCGACAACGATCGCTTACTGAGTGAAGCTTTAGACAAATACACTTTTGTACGAGATGCTTATCTGCAACATCGACGTTACCTGATCAAAGGTGAAGACAGTCCCCAAGACAGCGGTTCACTGTACGTCGACGATGAGGGAGAAGAGAAACCCAATCCACTGCCGAAACCTGATTCCAAGTCAGATTTTCCTCTGACCACGGCGCACAGAAATTATATTCCATCAATTGCCACATCGTAGGGCTCAACAACAGGACTTAACAAAGAGATCGAGGTTTTGCGTAAGTCCTGATAAAGATTCATCAGAATGTTCTGAGGTTTGCTGCAGGGAAACCGCATGTGTGTCTATAAATGACTCAAATAGCCGCCGTCCCGCGCTTTATGCCTGAGAGATCCTCACAAAAATTAACCATAGTGCTGGGTCTCCTGCTGGGCCTGCAAAGGACACTGATTAAACACTTCCAATATGTGTTTAAACTTGTCCTGAGTCATATGAATTTTTTTATGAAAAGCTCGTCTCCCCAAAAAAACAGTAGATAGAGCCGAACTGAATTTGGCGGAATGGGCTTGAAAATCAGCAGCTTTACCAATTGATTTAATATAAAGACCTGCCAGCCATGCAGCAAATGTAGCAATGGCCCCGATCAAAAGTAAAATATTCATGCGTGAAGAGGATTTTGTCAGACTTTTTTTAAGACCTAGGCCATATTGCGGGCATTTTGTATCTCTAATATTTTCTTCAATTCTCATTCTTTGTGTAACTCCCCACGTCATCCCGAGCGCAGCGAGGGATCTCCTGTCGTGTGGCAC
>CAZVEH010000022.1:0-36956 GCA_964625775.1 uncultured Legionella sp.
TATTTGATCATAACCACATCTTTTTTCAAGTGTTTTTTCATTATTTTTATTTTACAAGTACCACACGACAGGAGATCCCTCGCTGCGCTCGGGATGACGTGGGGAGTTACGGTAATTTTTTATTTTTTCAACGGACGCCACAACAAGCTGGTATTGCGCGCATTCATTCCTTCCTTGCTGCTAACCCCTCAGTAGATTTATCTGATACAGACATATGCCCAGAAGAAAAATTTAGGCAAGTATATGACTCAGATTCTACGGAGGAGTATGGAAGAATGCTTCTATAAACAAATAGACGTTTTTTTAATTTTCGCGATGTTGTTTAGTGCTCACGTCTTTGACAACTCTTGTCGCCCAAACGGTCACACACAGGCCACAGATTTGGCTCGCTCTTCCAAAATAGCCACCGCAGGTAAGGTTTTGCCCTCAAGATACTCTAAGAAAGCGCCGCCACCCGTAGAAATATAGGCCATTTGATCGGTTAAATCATACTTGTCGATTGCAGCAAGTGTGTCACCGCCGCCTGCGATACTAAAGGCGTGACTATTGGCCACGGCGATGGCTACGCCTCGTGTGCCATAACCAAATTGAGGAAATTCAAATACGCCCAAAGGCCCGTTCCAAATAATGGTTTTTGCAGTTTCAATCAGTTCAGCGTAACGAGCGACTGTTTCTGGGCCAATGTCCATGATCATGTCATCGATAGCAACGTGTGAGAGCGTTTTGTTATAAGCAGGGCAAGTATCTTGAAAGCATTTGCCAACGACCACATCCGTGGGCAATATAATGTGGCAGCCTGTGGTTTTTGCTAGTTTTAGAATGGTGCGCGATTCTTCCAATAAATCAGGCTCGTATAAAGACACGCCAATTTCTTTGCCGCTGGCTTTCAAAAAGGTATTAGCAATACCGCCGCCAGGAATAAGCACATCGACACGAGAAACCATTTGTTTGAGTAAAGATAGTTTTGAAGAGACTTTTGCGCCGCCTACAATGGCGATAATAGGCTTTTCAGGGGCGCGAAAGACACGTTCTAAGGCTTCTAGCTCACGCATGAGCAAGGGGCCTGCAACCGCAATCGGTGCGTACTGCGCCAACCCATAAGTGGATGCATGACGCCGATGTGCTGTGCCAAAAGCATCCATCACAAACACATCACATAAATTAGCCAATTGGCGTGCAAGCGCTGGGTCATTGCTTTTTTCACCTACATTAAAGCGCACATTTTCACACAGCACTAATTCGCCCGGCTTGGCATTGACGCCCTGTAAATAGTCGGTGACAAATCTAACCGGATGATTTAATTGAGTTGATAAATAATTTGCAATCGGTTGCAATGACAATTTAGGGTCAATTTGGCCTTCAACAGGTCGGCCCAAGTGCGATAACACAATGACGGCAGCGCCCGCAGCCAAGGCTGTTTGTAACGTTGGTATGGCTGCTTGCAATCGTTGATCACTGGTGATCATGCCGTTTTTGATGGGGACATTGAGATCTTCGCGAATCAGAACACGTTTCGATTTCAAATCGATGTCTTGCATGCTGATGATGCTCATAGTTGCTCCTTTATAAGTTCATCATATGATAAGCGGTGTCTAACATGCGGTTAGAAAACCCCCACTCATTATCATACCAGGCGATGACTTTGACCAAATTACCTAAAACCCGTGTCTGCGTTGTGTCAAATACTGCAGAGGCAGGGTAGTGATTAAAGTCACATGATACCAGAGGTTCTTCATTTATGTGTAAAATATCACTTTTAGCAGCATGCATGATGCGATTGATTTCTGCAACTGTGGTTGGCCGTGTAGGTAGAAAGGTCAAATCGATGACTGAAACATTTAACGTGGGTACCCGCATTGCAAAGCCATCTAGGCGACCTTTGAGTTCAGGTAGTACCAAGCCAACGGCTAAGGCTGCACCCGTTTTGGTCGGAATAATGGATTGCGTTGCTGAGCGCGCACGGTGTAAATCATTATGATGTCCATCCAGCAGTAATTGATCCTTGGTATAGGCATGCACTGTGTTGAGTAAGCCATGTTCTATGCCAATGGCATCATGTATCGGTTTTACTACGGGTGCCAAACAATTGGTGGTACAGGAGGCATTAGATACAATTCGGTGTTCTGGGCGGAGAACCTGATGGTTGACACCATATACAATCGTGGCATCCGCGCTGTTGCTGGGTGCTGAAATCAACACCTTTTTTGCGCCAGCGTTCACATGCAGCATGGCATCTGCATGTGCCGTGAATCTGCCCGTACATTCAAATACCACGTCTACGTCTAAGGCTTTCCAGGGCAAATCTGCAGGATTACGTTCAGAAGTGATGAGAATAGGATGATCATCGATAATGAGATGTTGGCCATCTACTTTGACGTCACTGGAAAACCGCCCATGAGTACTGTCATAGCGGGTGAGATGTGCTGTGCTTTGAATTCCAGACAAATCATTGATGGCTACGATGTTAAAATCAGACAGTCGTTTGGATTCAAAAATAGCTCGTAAAACACAGCGCCCAATGCGACCGTAACCATTAATTGCAACACGTATACTCATAAATTCTCCACAATCGGTGCTTTAAAAGGTAGTTTCCACGGCGCGATACAATCGCAGTCCTTCGGTTTTGATGCGATTGACCGTGATGCCTAAACTGGTAAATACGATGTCTCCTGGACCACATTCCCCGAAACGATCTAACCCAATGACGCTGCCATCTAAGCCCACAAATCGATACCAATAGGGGGTTGTGCCAGCTTCTATCGCAATGCGTTTGCGCGCGTTATTAGGCAGAACAAACTCTCGATAAGCAGCATCTTGTGCTAGAAAACGTTCTGCACACAACATAGAAACAACACGAGTGGCAATGCCCTCTTGACGCAATGCTTCGGCACCGGCAAGCGCAAGGTGTAGTTCGGATCCGGTTGCCAGCAAAATTAATTCAGGGTGATCGGGGCTATCAGAGACAATATATCCGCCACAGTCAACATAAGCTTGATGCTCTATACTTCTCGAAATAGCGGGTAGTGTTTGACGCGACAGCAGTAAACAAGAGGGCCCAGTATGATGTTCGAGTGCTTTTTCCCATGCCACGGCTGTTTCCATCAGGTCAGCAGGTCGCCAAATCTGTACATTGGGAATGAGACGTAAAGCGGATATATGTTCGATGGGTTGATGCGTCGGTCCATCTTCCCCTAATCCTATGGAATCATGACTAAAAATAAAAATGACTCGCTGTTGCATCATGGCAGCCATACGTACAGCAGAACGTGAGTAATCTGAAAATACTAAGAATGTGCCGCCGTAGGGAATGAATCCGCCGTGCAAAGCGATACCACTCATGATCGCAGACATCCCGAATTCCCGTACCCCATAGTGTAAATAATTGCCTTGCCAATGATCGGCAGAGATGATTTGCGTGCCTGACCAATCGGTAGAGTTAGATCCTGTCAGATCAGCCGAACCGCCGAGCAATTCTGTACAAAGGGGAGCAAAATGTTCAATGCAAATTTGCGATGCTTTTCGTGTTGCCATGGCTTTGGTATTTTTTTGGCAAGTCTGTACCCACTCTTGAGCCAATTGTGCCCAATCGTCCGGCAAATCCCCATTAATTCGGCGCAAAAACTCGGCATAGTCTTTGGGGCGACGCGCTTTGTATTCATGGCATTGTTCTAACCATAATTGCTCTTCTTGCGCGCCTTGCTCAACATGGCTCCATGCGGAATATATATCTTGTGGAATTACAAACGGAGCATGTGGCCAATCAAAATGACTGCGTAATTGGGCAATAGCGTCTGCACCTAGTGCTGCGCCGTGCGTGGAGGCATTCCCAGCAGCTGGTGACCCGTAGCCTATGATGGTTTTACAGATGATCAAACTGGGTTGATGCGTGTGTTGTTGTGCACTGTGAATTGCTTTTTGAATAGCCTGAGGATCATGACCGTCTATGGGACCAATGACGTGCCAATGATACGCCGCAAAGCGTTGAGCAGTATCATCCGTAAACCATGTTTGAACTGGACCATCGATTGAAATGCCATTGTCATCATACAAGACAATCAATTTACCCAACCCCAAGGTGCCGGCCAAAGAGCAGACCTCATGCGAAATGCCTTCCATTAAGCAGCCATCTCCAGCGAAGGCATAAGTATAGTGATCCACCAAGGTTGTGAGTGAATCGTTGAATTGTTCGCTGAGAATTTTTTCTGCGATGGCCATGCCGACTGCATTGGCCAAACCTTGGCCGAGTGGTCCTGTAGTGGTGTCCACACCAGGTGTATGACGGTATTCAGGGTGGCCAGGTGTTTTGGAATGTAATTGACGGAATTGCTTTAATTCCTCGATAGGTAATGCATAGCCACTTAAATGAAGTAATGCATACAACAACATGGAACCATGACCATTAGAGAGAACAAATCTATCACGATTAAACCAATAGGGATTCTTTGGATTATGTCTGAGGAATTGATGCCACAGCACTGTAGCAATATTTGCCATACCCAAAGGCATTCCGGGATGACCAGATTGCGCTTGCTCAACTGCGTCTACGCTCAAAAAACGGATGGCATTAGCCAAAGAGGTTTCTTTACTCATGAATTGTCCATAAGGTCAATTTTGTAAAGGCGGTATTGTCGCTCACCCGGACATTTTCAGCAAGCTAAGAGCAAGAAATATCTAGAAGAAGATATTATAGCTTGACCTTATCAAGGTAGAAGTTGTACTAATAGGACTTAGTGTTCATAAAGAAATTTCGAGACTATAAATATTTCCTTTCTGTCTATTTTATGGGACAATAGCGCAATTTATATGAAAAAATGGTTTTTTGATGGCCGATAATTCTGTTTTAGCTTATTTGGATTTAATCTGCGGGACCAAATATGCCACTAAAAACTCATTCTTTAGTGATAAAAAATATTTTACAGAACAAAAACGTATCACAACTCCTCTCTTGTGTGACGGGGTCAGAGCCTCTTCCAGCAGTAGCAATAATTTCGATGATTTCGAATTGATCCGGGTACAATCTAGCGACAATTCGCTACCCGCGGCGCCCTCACCACAACTACCGATTCATAGCATTTTGCGGGATATTCAAAAACTAGCACATGCTAGAACAGACGAAGAGTTGCAACATGCGGCAGAGTTTTTTACGCCGCTTGTGTTGCATCATTGGCAATTATCACGATTGCTGAATGTGGTGCGCTGTAACAACCCGATTTTAAAGCGTCTGGATAAACAACGCAAAAACATCGCTAAAAAACGAGAGCTTCAACTTGCAATAGCTAAGCATACTTATCTTTTTGACACCACAGTCGCAAGCCACAGAGCCGAAATAAATCGTTTAAATGCTGAAAATGAACGTATCAATGCTGAGTTAGAGAAAGAAAAGAGAACAAGAAAGTTAGAAACCAGCGAAGGTTTGCAGGCGGCTTTGCTGTTAGCGACGTTATTAAATGTGGTGTTTCGCGAAGGCATGTCTACGCCCTGGCAAAGTGAGCGTGTGAGTCTTGAAAAACAACAAAAAGAATATCGTGGTTTGTTATCAAGCTACTATGATATTGAGTTTGACGATGAATTTGATCCGGTCTTTGCGCAACATGAACCTACGATCAAAAGGGATGATGTGGTTTTTGTGACCGATATACAAGGGTGGTTCACGACCTTAAATCCTGCGCGGTTGGCAGTACAGAGATCTCGCCGTTTGAGTGTTTTTCTTGATCCGGTATTACAAAACTTCGATTATTCTGCATTCATTAGACATATAGACCCCTATACACGTAAGACTTTGGCTTACGTGAATTGGGTGTTTTTTGTACCTAGACT
Source organism: uncultured Legionella sp. (assembly GCA_964625775.1). Lineage (GTDB taxonomy): Bacteria > Pseudomonadota > Gammaproteobacteria > Legionellales > Legionellaceae. The sequence goes on from CAZVEH010000022.1 coordinate 5,818, forward strand.
GATGTTGAATGCCAGTATCTTGTATCACCACGTTTTTAACGATGCTGAGCTGAATCATTTAGAGAAAAAATTGGATAGGGTGACTCGCTTTAGGGCGCATTGGACCCGCCTTTGGTGGGAAGTTCAGAATGATATTCCTTGGTTTATCAATGGTATCATCATTTGTTTTTTCTTGGTGGGCGGCGCTATGTCTCCAACAGGCCTGTGTCTTAGTGTGGTTATGCAACTATGCGATTTGTTGGGTGCGGTTACAAGAGCGACGATAGAGTTATGTCGATTGACCACAATGATGTCTGATCTAGAAAAAGTCAACGCGTCACCTTCGTTGAAAAAAGACTTAATGCAGAGGGTTGCGTTCGAAAGATTGGTTTTTGCATATCAGATTTTTCATTTTTCTGTATTGATGACCAGTTTGTATCTGACCCTACCGAGTATGGCGGCTATTAGTCTGATGTGGCCGGTGGTAGGGGGTGTGAGTGCTGTACTGATGACCGGACTTACGTTTTTGGTGACGAATTATTTGAATGATATTCGTCAAAAAGAATACGAACCTAGACCCGAAAGTCCACATGCTCTTCAACCAGCAACTTCTAGGGTAGGGATGGTTTAGTTTTTTACCACCAGTTGCAGTGGTTGATTCCGCGCTATTTTGATATGCTTTGGGTTTCCAAACTTCATTTAAGGCCTGTATGCATCAGACTGCGCTTCCCATGTTCCATTCTATTGACATAGAAACATTCCCCGCTCGTTTAGACGAACTTTTAAACCTTCATTTAAGTCGTATTGAACACTTAACGGATCAAGTGCATCCAACTTGGGACAGTTTGATCTATCCTTTAGAGGAAATGCAAAATGAATTAGAAAAATTTTGGTCTCCACTATCTCATTTGCATGCTGTGGTTAATTCCCCTGCCTTACGAACTTGTTATGAAGCCTGTTTGCCCAAGTTATCTGCTTATGAATCGGCGCTTGGACAAAATGTAGCGTTGTATGACGCGGTCAAGCGTATTGATCCGGTACTGTTCGATGATGCACAACAAAAAATCATCAGTGATCAATTACGTGATTTTATGTTATCAGGGGTGGCTTTGTCTCCTGAGCATCAAAAACGTTTTGAGGCAATTTCTACGCGATTGTCTCATTTGACCAATCAATTTGAAAATCACGTGTTGGATGCAGTGCAAGATTTTGAATACCATGTGACGGATCGCAAGCGTTTAGCTGGGTTGCCACCCTATGCAATTGCCAAAGCAGAAGCCATGGCCAAAGAAAAAAACTTAGAGGGCTGGGTCTTGGGGTTGGATGCCCCGACCTATGTAGCCGTCCTGACTTATGCGGATGATCGCGCATTGCGAGAAACAATCTATGAAGCGTATGTAACCCGTGCTTCTGACCAAGGCCCCTCTGCGGGACGATTTGACAACACACCTGTGATGCATGAAATCCTGACTTTACGCTTTGAGGCTGCACGTTTATTAGGCTTTTCCAATTATGCAACGTTGTCGTTGGCCACAAAAATGGCGGAGTCTTCGCACGAAGTCACGACCTTTCTCCACGATTTGATTGAGCGAACTCAAGAGCAAGCTAAAACTGAGTTCTTAGATTTAACAGTCTGGGCAAAGCAAACCTTGCAAGTGAAGGACATTGCACCTTGGGATGTGACCTATCTGTCTGAAAAGAAAAAAGAAGCAACTTTTTCCATTTCTCAAGAAGCGCTCCGCGTTTATTTTCCTTTGCCTAAAGTGATGTCTGGGTTATTTTCTATCATTCAGCAACTCTACGGGATGTCATTTGAGGAGATCACGGAGATTGATCGTTGGCACCCTGATGTGAGCTGTTATCGAGTGATGGATGAACAGGGTGATGCCCGCGGTTATATTTATATGGATCTATTTGCTCGACCCAAAAAGCGTGGCGGGGCATGGATGGATTCTTGTCAAAGTCGATTTAAGCTTGCGAATGGAGATATTCAATTACCTATTGCCACACTGACCTGTAATTTTGCGAAATCTGACGAAATCGCTCGCTTATCTCATGACGAATTGCAAACATTATTTCACGAAATGGGTCATTGTTTACAACATGTATTAACGCAAGTAGATTACATCAGCGGTTCTGGGATCCATGGCGTGGAGTGGGACGCGGTAGAGTTGCCCAGTCAGTTTTTTGAGAATTGGTGTTGGGAGGCCTTGCCATTGCAAATGTTGACTGCGCATGCTGAGACAAATGAGCCTTTACCTTTTGATGTCTTTCAGCAATTGGTTGCGGCCAAGAATTTTCAATCTGCTATGGCGTTGACGCGGCAATTAGAGTTTTCTTTGTTTGATTTTCGTTTGCATGAGGAATTTAATCTGGATTCAGATGCCGAGGTGATTTCACAGATTCTAAATGATATACGTAGTCGTATGGCTGTGGTTCCTGTCGTGCCTTACAATCGATTCCAACATAGTTTTACGCATGTGTTTGCGGGTGGATATGCGGCTGGGTATTATAGTTATATTTGGGCTGAAGTATTGTCTAGTGACGCGTTTGCTCGTTTTGAAGAAGATGGAATCTTCGATGCCAAAGCAGGCAGGGAATTTTTGCATCACATTTTGGAAGTGGGCGGCGCGAAGAGCGCAGCGGATGCTTATGTTGCTTTTCGAGGCCGTATGCCTACTGTGGACGCATTACTGCGACAGCGCGGTATTCACGATTAGAACTTGCTTACGCCAGCAGGTTTTGGCAGGCCAAAAGATAAGCGTGTTCGTCCGGGAGCTGCTGCTGACGTTGTGCGGTCCAAAGACAATGAGCCAGGGGTTCGAGTAACCTATGTTCTGCTGCGTGTTCATCGCCTTGTTGTTGCAGCAACTGTTGAAATACAGATTTGATGCCTGCAGGGCGATCCATGGTGATTTGGTCACGGATGGTCAAATGTAAACCCATATGCAAAAAAGGGTTGGTGGCGCCAAGCTCTGGGTGGTAGCTTAAGTCGGCATCTTGTTGATCTAAGATGGCATGATACTCAGGGTGTTGCAGTATGACTGCAATCAATTGTGATTCCAGGGGCTCTAAAGCTTGTGATCGTTGATATTTATCCCAGGCTTTAAAAAATAAGCCGCGGGTGTCTTGAATCGTATCGCCGTATACCATAATGTCAATATCATGCAAAAAGGTCGAGTTTAAGGCATATTGACTCAGATCACAATCAAATCAAGAGAAGATGGTGTATGGTCTGCAAATATGGTATAATTGAAGTATGGGGGCGACCCGGCTTCGACGTGGGTGGCAAAACCAAAGGTGCATGCCGAGAATGAGACTTCTCGTAAATCAGACTCAATAAACACAAATGCAAACGATGAAATCTACGCTGAAAGTGACGCTATCGCTGCTTAATTGATAGCCAACTAGAAGCAACGTGCGCTGCCAAAAACCGGCGCCCCGCTTGACCGAGCTCGCTTATCGGTATCGAATCGGCGGTCATAAAAGATAAGCTAGTGGCCTAATTTGTCCTGCGTTAGGTTGCAAAACTCAAGGACTAGCCCAACAACATCCTGCCAGTCGGAGGTTGCGAGGCGAAATTTAAAAGACACGGCTACGCATGTAGATCTAATGGCAGAGTGCCTGCGGACGCGGGTTCGATTCCCGCCGCCTCCACCAATTTAAAGTTTTTGCTATCCGATCAAGTCCAAAATTAATGGTTTATTCAATATGTCGCGATTTATATTTTATGCATGATATTCAGGAAGTTTTTGATGTCAATGACGAGTCGTTGTACGCAAATAAAAGCTTTGTCGAACAGGCTCAAGTTATTATTAATTGGAAAAATAATCACCTTCCACCGAAAACACTATTTTGTTTATCCGCCAACGCAAATGCAGTAGAGATAAAGAAGCGGTATAAGAAACTATGTTTGCATTTTCATTGTGATAAAAATCCTGGTCATGAAGCCGTAGCCAGTCAAGTAATAGCCATTTTAACTGAAGCTAAAGATTATCTGTTATACGAATTACAAGCTGTGCATTCGTATGAAGAAAAACAACAAATAGTTAGCAATATTTTTTATAATCGTTCATATTCTGAAGATCCCGCGGATACGACATCTTCAACGACTAGCTTTGATTGTGGTCCCGTATTTTTTTCGGGATTATTTCACGGCGCAAAGTTTATGGGAACATGTTCCTACTCTGCTAATAATCGGTTTCGGCCCATTGCTTTATGTCGAACCCTCTTTAGTGCATCACACCGTTATAGCTCAAAACTTAGCTATTGCTATGATTATTTTGAGAACACCACCGCTAAAAGTGCCCCATTTTTTCCTATTATCCTCGAACGGATTAAAGCAGATATTTTAGCAAATAGAGCACTATTAACCGAGAATCTACTTGGTCCTAAGGAGTCAAAAACCTTTAATATTTTACACTTAACAGCAACCTCTGAACATACGGATTTATTTGCCTGGTTACTAAATCAAGGCGCTGACTTCTCTATGAAGGCTTTAGGTGAGTGGAGTATACTAGATTTAGCAATTGCTACTCAAAGAACGGAGATCATTCTGGTTTTAAAAGATCGGCTGGGTCAACCCGCGATAGAACAAGCATATCAGAGGTTTTTGGAGCAAAAAATAACTTATCCGCAACGCCCGTCTACACAAGAGTTCCGTCTCAATACGGATCATCGCGGACTCGTTCAGGAATTTATCCAAGAGAAACGTCGCAATCAAGAAAGAATTCAATTTATCTTAGAGCAAATGCCACATTGGAGTCAGGATCGCATATTTTTGGATCAATGCTTGTCACGCAATCCCGCACTCCTAGGATTTGTATCATCTTTTGCATGCGTCAGTGAAACAGGTGAACTTGCGTTGATCCGACAACATGTTCGAGTTTATGGCGAACATTACCGTTATGTACGTGATAAGTATCGAACGGATCATTCTGTTATTGCGCTTGCTTTCAATCAGTCTCGCGTCAGTAGCAATGCACTACCACTGTTTCCGCCTAACAGTAATCCCTATTCTCGAATAGACCAGCGGTCTCAGGACAACAAAAGCTTTTTAAGAACTGGAGAACTAACCATTCATTTTCTCTGTGCATTGGAATATCTTTGGCCGGATTTCGCACTAGACGACACAGAAAAAGTGGATAGTCTTTACCATTATCGTCGGCTCTCATTATATATAGATCCTATTTTTATTTATTATATGCCTTGTTTAAATCTATTATTATTGACAGCGTTGTTTGCGCTCGGCACACTCTTCTTTGCGTCAATACAATCGCATCTATTGTTATCACTGATTTGCGTATTAACGAGTTACTACCTGCCGCCTATGTTGTATGACGCTGACTTTGTAGGAACTGATTTAATTGGTAAACTTACGCTATTTCACATGTTTTCCAGTCCTGTTTACTGCCTCCTAGGTTACTCGGTAGCAGGGATTGCCTTATCATTATATCTTAGCTTGTTATTAGGTACAGGACTTGCACTCAGCATAATCAGTTGTATCAACTTATGTCGCACCTATCACGAAGTACGTGCGATACAAGCACTCATAGCAGAACATACACCCACAGAGCACACCTGGACATCCTGTTTTTATGGTTTATTTTTTCGAAACCGTAGCGCTGAAAACATCGAACAGCTCGCCGCCGATGTGGCTGAATCACCGCCAGTTACTGGCGCCGGGCTTTCTTAAGTTACTCCAATAGGTCGAAAAACGATGTGACAAACATAAACGGCCACAACCGTATTACAAATGGCCATTACCAAAAAAATATCTGCCACTGTAAATCCGCACTGGATCATCCCTGCTGTGGTCACTGCAGCAACCACCATAAACAAAGCATTGACGATGTTATTCGCAGCGATCACGCGCGCACGATGTGAAGATGTGCTGCGATTTTGCATCATTGCATACAACGGAACTGTATACAAACCACCGCAAACAGCGATTAACAGTAAATCCAGGGCAATGCGCCATCCATGTATCGAATCCAGAAATTGATGCGCCCCCATCAAGGAGGCAGAAGAGCCAATCACAATGTGGCTGGTTGAAAAATATAAATCAATTGTGCAGATTGACATGCCCAGAATACCAAATGGCACGTAAAACACTTGTATTTTTCCATTAAGCAACCTATTACAAACCACTGAACCCAGTGCGAGGCCAATGGAAAACAGAGTAAGAAACAAAACGACAACACTCTGATCAGCGTGCAATGTATCCTTGGCAAAGACCGGTAACTCAGACAAAAATGTAGCGCCCAGGAGCCAAAACCATGAAATGCCTAATATGCATAAAAATACATTGCGATCTTGCTTTGAGTAAATCAGTAAATTCTTTGTTTCACTGATAAAATTATAATTCATCTTCAACTCAGCCTGATGATGATGGGTTCTAGGTATCAACAAGCTACTCGTCCATCCTGCTAGCGCAACCAGGATGATCATGGCAGAGATCACAAATTCACCATTTTTTTGCAGGATCAAAGCCCCACCTAAAAGGGTGCCGAGCAAAATTGACATGAACGTACCGGCTTCAATCAAACCATTCCCTGCAATCAGTTCATTTTCAGGCAAATGTTCAGGTAAAATAGCGTATTTAAGCGGACCGAAAAAAGTGGCTTGTATACCCAGTAGAAATAAGACAAACATTAAAAAATAGGTGCTTTGCAAATAAAATCCTAATACTGCCAATACCATCAACATCATTTCAATAAACTTTATCACAGAAATCATACGGGATTTTTCATACTTATCGGCTAACTGGCCTGCCGTCGCTGACAACAAAAAGAAGGGTAAAATAAAAAGCCCTGCGGCCATTGCTACCAAAAGTTGCGAATTGATTCGCAGTGAGTCAGCAATCCGAAAAGTAATTAGAAGAATAAAAGCATTCTTAAAAACATTATGATTCAATGCTCCAAAAAATTGAGTCATGAATAATGGCAGAAATCGTCTTGTCATCAATAAATGAGATTGATTTGATGCCATGAATTCTTACCTCTTAATTAGGTCAAAATGTTGGATGAATGTGTTGTTTTGTTTTTGAAGAGGCTTCATTGTGAGCCAAAAATGAGACTTTAAAGGTCATTCGACAAAACGAGTACTTATGAAAAAAGATATTAGCGTATCAGGGATGGATTTGGCAAAAAAAGTTTTCCAGCTGGAATAGCGTATTGCATCGTGACCCTAATACCCTCCCCAGGCATTCACCGAAGTTGTCATATAAATTCAATTTGTTGTAAATTAAATCAATAAATGTTAAAATTGCACATAAAATGTGCTTTATGAGGTGATTTTATGAATGACAATCAAGACTTAATCCAAGCGAGAATGATATCTGATACGCACTATGAGGTGTTAACCCGTGCTGCGACAAGGCTGCAAGAACACTTGGAAACAATAAAAAAACATGAAAAAGAACTGCCAGTGTTGCAAAAACAGGCAAGTGATATCTTTGATGCCCTACCGCTCTATCAAATGTTTAATACCCTGGTATCCTTGGTAGAGCCGCTTGAATTAAAAGAATCATGGACTACCCCAGAAGGGCAAACAACACAGTCGCCCCCGCGCCTTAGAACATCTTATTTACAAGGCGATTTGCCTATTTATGTTCAAGAGCGAGATAAAGCGTTTTTGAATTATATGCAGGCCCTGAAGCAAGAACAAGATATCTTAAATCCTGTTACCTTACTCTATCCGAAAAATAATGCTGTTTTGACAACTACCCTGGCGGTCATTACGCCATTTATAAAACCTATGCAAAAAGCAAAAATCGCTATATTAGCGATACAAAATCAAATTGATCAAGTGACTGCGATAAAGCGTTCTTGGTATGACTATTTCAGAGACAGTTTCCTGCCTTTGGTGTATGTGTTTACGAAATATGAGCCTTTTCATATGCGATTGAACAACGCCCTAATGCAATTAGCAAGCGCACATATTAAAGCCATTGAATCGGCTGAAACTATCAACAAGCAGTTCAATGCAGAATGGCAGAGAGAGTTTTCTGTGGAGGCTCCTAGGAAATTTGATCGATTTTTGTTAGCGGAATCATTTCTCGAAAGCATGGTGCGGAATTATGATCATGCCGCATTAACTGAGCATTTTGAGACCTATCAGCAAGATAAAACCGTACATCATTTACTCGCCTTTTATCGGCAAGCATGTTTTTTACGCTTGGATGACAAGGGTGATAAATTGTCTGAAATAAATGACTATTTATCAACCATACACCCCGATATGCAGAGCGAATTGGAACATGAAGCACAGATGGTTGGAAAAGAGCACTCCTTAAAAACCTTGATTTATGATGCGATCATCGCAAGTACTTCTAGGGTGGGCCGCCGATTTTTAATCGACCTTCATAAGAAATACACGGAATTTTTGAATCAAAAAAATCGCATCAATTTTTATAAACTATATCATGAGGTTTATTTGAGCCAACCCTATCTAAATGATGCCATAAGGAAGGACATCAAAAAAAACCTAGACGCATGTTATCCTGAAGCGGTCGAGGCTTACAAACAGCAATTTGTTGCTCATGTGGATAGCAAAGAATGCCAGGGTTTTTTAAAGCAATACGAAAAAATGAATTACGATCACCCTGTTTATCATAGGATGATACAATTTGCTCGTATCCCCACATGGTATCATTTCAGTCTTTTGGAACAAGAGCTCAATGATGTTCGTGATCAAAACTACTATCTAGAACCCGCTATGAATACTGCGATGCAACAATTAATCAATCTTTGCTGGAAGACATCACAGCGTTTGGAAGACATACCCTCCGTTGTGCAGGAGGATTCCGATTCGAAGGCGAGTGACCTCAGCAGCCCCGATAGTAGTATGCTGACCACAGCTGACGTATTAAACGGCTTGCATGCGCACCATATGTTCAAGCACGGGGCTGTAGACCCATCTCCTGTAGTCTTGTTGGGTTCTGATGCTTGCCTGATTGAAGAACAAACCCTTGGATAGAATGTCGCGAGCTAATCATATCCAGGTGTTTGGTTGGAGATTTGAAGAGTAGAGTCGGGTAACTTCGATACAGAGGTTTTTGACCTATGATCAGTTATGGGCTGAAAAATAGAACGAGGGCTTGATAGGTGTTTTGGTGTTGAAAGGTAGTTGACAGCGGGTGGCAGCAAGGTTTGATCGGCGCCGTTGTATGGGGGAGATGGCATTTCTTCTTTGGCGCAGAACGTTTTTCTTGGGTGCGGGGTTTTAGAGAGTGCTTGCATCATTTTTGATGTGGACGGCTTTGCGATGCCCCTAGGTTGATGGATGCGTGCCAATTCTTCCTCTTCCTCTTCCCAGGCTTCTTCTTTTTTTGCTTGTGTCATGATGTATCATCCAAAAAAAAATAAAATTAATCGACTCTAGCATAGTATCGATAAGAATGAATCAGGTTTTACGCAAATGTCGATCGCTTGGTTCCGTCTTGTTTTGATATCAAGCTGCTTTTGTTTGACAATATGATTTATGTTTGAACTGTTTAGTGTTAGGCTACGCCCATAATTATACTGAGAGTGAAATATCTAATGAATATTGCCCCGACTGTTCAAGCAGAATCGTTATCCTTTTCAGCTTTGACTTTGCGTGAAGGTTTATTAAAAAATGTATCTTCGTTAGGCTATGAGCATATGACGCCTATCCAAGCACAAAGCTTACCTTTGATGCTGGATCGCCATGATGTGGTTGCACAAGCCAAAACAGGCAGTGGCAAAACGGTTGCATTTGGCTTGTCTTTACTCAATCATTTGCAGGTGGAAACGTATCAGGTGCAAGCTCTGGTTCTATGTCCGACACGTGAATTGGCAGAGCAGGTCTCTCAAGTCTTGCGCCAATTGGCTCGGTTGATGCCCAATGTGAAAGTGCTTAATGTATCTGGTGGTATGCCGATGCGACCTCAAGTAGACTCTTTGAAACACGGCGCACATATTGTTGTAGGCACGCCGGGGCGTATCCAGAAGCATTTGGATAAACAAACGTTATCACTTAAATACTTGCAAACACTGATCCTAGACGAAGCAGATCGTATGCTTGATATGGGGTTTTTCGATGCGATTGAGCAGATCATTCGACTTTGCCCGCAACAACGCCAAACACTGATGTTCTCGGCAACTTATCCCCTTGAAATCAAAAAGCTTTGCGATAAATTTATGCAAAATTCCCAAAAAATAAGTGTAGAAGAAGCGCATTCTGAGCTAGAGATTGAACAAATTTTTTATGAAGTCACGCATCCATCCAATAAATTTGCTGTATTAAAAACGTTGTTACAGCAGTATCAACCCAAGTCCACTTTGATTTTTTGTAATACCAAAGAGCAAACCTATGAATTGGCTGCACAGCTGACTCGAGAGGGTTTTTCAGCGATTGCCCTGAATGGTGATATGGAACAAATGGAGCGAGATCTTGCGATCATTCGTTTTAAAAACCAAAGCTGTTCAATTTTAGTGGCAACGGATGTTGCGGCACGGGGCTTAGATATCAAGGAGCTTCCTGCGGTGATTAATTTTGAATTGGCGTTTGATCACGATGTGCATGTTCACCGTATTGGTCGTACGGGGCGAGCAGGAAGCAAAGGGTTGGCGCTGAGTTTGACAACGCCCGCAGATGCCCATCGATTGTGCCTGATTGAACACGCATTACAACGCCCTGTTCTCTGGGGTAAACTGAGTGAGTCGACGAAATCTCCTGAGACAATTTTAGCCCCAGAGATGATCACAGTATGTTTGAATGCAGGACGCAAGGATAAAATTCGTCCCGGTGATATTTTGGGGGCGCTCACCAAAGATGGAGGATTGGCGGGAGACATGATTGGGCAGATTGACATCACCCCTTTGTGTTCCTATGTTGCAATACATCGTAGCCAGTTGGCCAGTGCTTGTGAGTATTTGAAGCATGGGAAATTGAAAGGTCGCAAGATATCGGCAAGGGTATTGAAGTAACGAACAGATCCCAGTTTTGCACCAGTCCTGATAGATCTACTCACTTGCTAAAATTTTTGGAACATGATTATATTCACTTTGAGTAGGCCTATCGGAGAATCACCATGAGCAAAGGCGAAGATCGAAAAAAAGATACCAAGAAAAAACCCCTAAAGACCGCTGCCGAGAAACGAGTAGAAAAACGGCTGAAAAAGAAAGGCTGATCTGCTCAGTCACCTGCTCTTCTAGGGGAGTAGGTGACTGCAACGTGGATGAAGAGACTATGATAGGATTTACCCAGCCGTCACGATGCTTTTATAGGGCATCTCAGGATGTTCCCGCACCAAACGTGGTACCAAATAACCCGGTAATTGACTTTGAATCCTGCGATGGAGCTCCAATGCTTGCTCCAAAGGCATATCGAAGTGATGAGCGCCTTGGACTGGATCAAGTAAATGCAGATAGTAAGGTAAAATCCCAAAATCAAACAAACGTTTGCTCAAGTCAATCAGGGTATCAGCTTGATGATTCACGCCTTGCAATAATACCGATTGATTCAACAGCACCCATCCAGCTTTTTTCATCCGCAAGCAAGCCTCTTGCACTGCGGTATCTAATTCTCGAGGATGATTACAATGCAATACAGTGACAATATGAAAACGTTCTGAGTCAACGATACTCAATAATGGTGTGTGGATACGTTCGGGCAATACAATAGGCACTCGGGTATGGAAGCGAATGGTTTGTACATGCGGCAGGGCAGCTAAGTGATCTAAAAGAAGTGCTAAGCTTTTATCGGATGCCAACAGTGGATCGCCACCGCTTAAAATCACTTCATGGATGCTGGGATCAGCGCCAATATACTCGACCGCTTTTTGCCAACCCTTTTGACCAGGATTATTCGCCTCATAAGGAAAATGCCGACGAAAACAAAACCTGCAGTTGATGGCGCACACGCCGGTCAGGGTTAATAACACACGGCCCGCATATTTATGAATGAGACCAGGTATGGGGTTGGCTTTGATTTCTTGCAAAGGGTCAGGTTCAAAGCCTGATTTGATGTCCATTTCTTCCGCGCTGGCCAGTACTTGGAGCAACAACGGATCATTGGGGTTTTTCGGCTCCATTTTTTCAGCAAAACGGCGCGGTATTTGAGTTTTGAACGTTTTTTCGGCAAGGTCAGATCCCAGCTCCTGTGGTAAGTTCAAATACTCGAGCAATTCATGCGCAGATGAAAAACCATTTGCCAGAATTTTTTGCCAATGTGGGGTAGAATCTCGCATTCACTTTATAGACTTGATAAACTGTGCGAACTGTAACTAAAACCCACGTAAATCGCAAGTTCGGAGAACTAATGGCTAATTATAACACCAATGAATTAAAAAACGGTCTAAAAATCATGGTTGATGATGCACCATGTAATATTGTAGAGTGCGAATTTGTGAAACCGGGTAAAGGGCAAGCATTTACTCGACTGAAAACGCGCAATTTGAAAACAGGACGTGTGGTTGAGCGAACCTATAAAGCCAACGATACTTTTCTTGCCGCGGATGTGGTCGATGTGGAAATGCAATATTTATACAATGATGGTACTCATTGGCATTTTATGGTGCCTGATACGTACGAGCAATACGCTGTGAATGAAGCGGGTGTTGAAGATGCGTCACGTTGGTTAAAAGAACAGGACATGTGTGTGGTTACCTTATGGAACAATGAACCTATTGTCATTGTCCCGCCTACATTTGTTACGCTAACCATTACGGAAACGGATCCTGGTTTAAAAGGCGATACTTCTGGGGGTGGCGGTAAACCCGCAACACTAGAAACAGGTGCTGTGGTTCGAGTGCCTTTGTTTGTGCAAACTGGTGAATTGATCAAAGTAGATACGCGCAACGGCGAATACGTATCTCGAGCAAAAGAAGCCTAGTGTAAACGCTCTTCTCAAGCGTAGCGGGGTTAATTGACCATCGACAACCCCACTACGAGAAGAAGAGAAGGAGCCTGCAAAGCGGATGAGGAGATACCTATCCCCAACGCTTTTCAAATTTCGCCAAATCTTGCTCCAAGTTCCATTGTAATTTTGCTTTGGGGTTCTGCTGTATAAAGGCGTGGCAGGAGGGGCTTGTGAGGGATTCGCACGCTTTGACCCGAATGGCCTGTTGTGGATTTTCCCAGAGGCTACGCCCTTGAATAAACCCATAGGTTAGGGTATTGCGATTGATTTGCCTGAGTGTGGCATAATCCAGATGATGACGCATCGCGGCTTCGCGATATTCATGCGTCAAATCTGTGCGTAAGATACCCTCGTCGTCAGTGGATAATACAACGGGCACATGGTGTTTGAGATAGTACGCTAGGGGGTGTTGCTTGTCCTTGACCCCAAAAATCAAACGATTGCTGCTGAGATTGATTTCGACCGCGATGTCTTTTTTGACCATCATGGCGGCCAATGCACTGGGGTTGGGCTCGTCTTGAATATCCAATCCGTGGCCAATTCGCTCCGCGTGTCCAATCAGAATGGCATCGCGAATGGGGGCCGTGACTTGGTGTGGGGCAACTGATTTTGGATATAATTCACCCGCATGCAGGGCAATATGAACTTTGGGATAATGCCGGTGTAACATCTCAAAAATACGCATGTGTGCGTTATAATCTTGTTGTGCTACTGCATGGTCTTCGATATCGACGAGATTAATCCCAACAATCGTTTTGGATTGGTCTGCGGCCATAAATCCTGCCAAAGCTTGGGCAAAAACCGCATCCAACGATGTGACGCGGCGAACGTAAAATTGAAAATTCACGGTGATGCGACAAGCGGTTTGATCGGGATTTTTATCACAACCCAATACTGTATGGGCTTGAGGTAGGAAAGTGTGGCTATTTTTAACGATTTGTTGCACGCTTTGCTGAAACAGAGGGTTGCGCAGCAGAATCATTCTTTTCTTGTCTAAATCAGCTTCAGCCTGAATAAGGGGCGCATAATCGTCACCAGATCCTAGACCAAACGCAATGATTTCCATGTACTGTTCATGTTGATCCGCTGCTTTTTTTAATATTTCCGCCAGAAGCTGGCCCTTGAGTTCAGAATAAAAAGCGCCTACTTTGGGAAAAACTGCAAAAAAATGGTCATGTGCGGATTGGGTTTGTGGCTTAAAATCTTGCATAGACCAATCTCGAATGAGTTGGGTGCGTAGCGGCGGCTGGGAAAGAATGTCGGCAATACTGAATTGGTTTGTAGGTGGCTGCGCACAGGCTTGTGCATTCAAAGATGTGGTATGAACGCAAAGATTGCTTTGAGTGGCCAGGTGCAGCATGGTCTCAGCATAAACGGCGCCATCATAATGATAATGTAGCTCGCCGCCTTTGGGCATCTCTTTTAAAAACGCATACAGAGTATCTGCTTGCGATTGAATTTTTTTGAAATGCTCGTCAACAGAAGCATGACTGGCAGACCAGGCGCAGGTGACAAAAAGCCAAATAGCCAAACTTAGGCGTAGCATGGGGTTATCCAATCAAAAAAAGGTCGATTATCGCACAAATAAATTTCCAGGAAAACAGTTTTGATAGGGTGAGTTGTTTTTGATGTACATCATTTTCTTTTGTCGTTACACTCATTATCCCTGCTTATGAGGAAGCCCTATGTCTGAGTATGATACGTTGTCACGTGTGACCGAATCTGATTTGGGTAAAGTTGTTCAATATGAATCACATTATAATCCCAAATTACTCTTTCCCATTGCTCGAAAAAGCAAACGCGACGAGCTGGGAATTGATGGTACCCTACCGTTCACTGGATTTGATTTGTGGAATCATTATGAAGTGTCCTGGTTGAACCAAAAAGGCAAGCCTATTGTAGCATTGGCTGAGATCATCTATCCCTGCGAATCACCGCAAATCATTGAATCGAAGTCGATGAAATTGTATTTCAATTCGTTTAACCAAACCAAGTTCAAGCATATCGATAACATGAAAGCCACGATTGAACGTGATTTAACGCTTGGGGTGGGCATGCCGGTGCAAGTGATGTTGACTGACTTGAGTGAGGCAACGGATCAAGTGTTGCATGCGCGCATGGATGGCATGTGTTTGGATCGCTTGGATATTGCTTGCGCTACGTATACCCCCGATACTAAATTTTTAACCACCAAACCTGCTGTGGTGGCAGAAACTTTGTTTTCTAATCTGTTGAAATCAAATTGTTTGATCACCCATCAACCTGATTGGGCGAGTATCCAGATCGAATACCATGGCCCGCAAATTGATCACGAAGGGTTGTTGCAATATTTGGTGTCTTTTCGAAACCATAATGAATTTCACGAACAATGCATCGAGCGTATCTTTGTAGACATTATGCGGCAATGCCAACCCCAAGATTTGGTGATTTATGGGCGCTATACACGTCGTGGCGGATTGGATATTAACGTGTTGCGTAGTAAAATGCCTATCACCTTGGCTGCTGCAAATAAGCGCTTAATTCGACAATAACCCTAAGAGAGTTCTGATGATGTTTGTATTGATCCTAATGGCTGTTTTCTTATCTTATGGCATGGGGTCGTTGTGCTCTGCCGTGATTGTGTCGCAGTTATGCCATTTGCCCGATCCGCGTTTGCAAGGCTCGCGCAATCCGGGCACTACGAATGTCTTACGCATCGCCGGCAAAAAGTATGCCCTTATTGTGTTGCTGGCCGATCTCCTCAAAGGTTTGATACCGGTTTTAGTAGCCAAAACTTTGCATTTGGCGCCTGCTTATTGGGGGTATGTAGGTGTGGCTGCGGTTTTAGGCCATATTTATCCTATATTTTTCAAATTTAAAGGTGGCAAAGGAGTAGCGACCGCCCTTGGGGTCTTATTTGGGTTGCATTGGGCATTGGGAGTAGCGGCCGTGATCACTTGGTTGAGTGTGGCAGTGCTGACCCGCTATTCCTCATTAGCTGCTATGATCGCACTCAGCTTATGCCCACTCTACGCCTGGCTTATCATCACGGCTGCTCCCAATCTATTTATCCCGTTGGCATGGATGGTGGCTTGTGTTTTATATCAACATCAAGACAACATGCGTCGCCTGTGGCAAGGTCAAGAGTCAAAAATAAAGTTATGATGCAAGTAGCGACATAATGCGATTATATGCTATAGTTAGGTTTGAATTAAGTCGAAGGAATATATCATGGCACAATCAGTACGTCTTTCAGACTCATTAGTTAAGCAAGCCCAAGCAGTTGGAGAGGTGATGCAGCGATCAGGTGCTGGACAAATTGAGCACTGGGCAAAAATAGGTAAAATTGCCGAAGAAAACCCTGAATTATCCTATGAATTTATCAGAGATAGTTTGATAGCAAGGGCTGAAGTTAAAAATGGTTTGGTAGACGATTATGAATTTGATAATTAGACAATCGAGTTCTTTCAAACGCGTCGTAAAAAAACTAACGAAACCGTATAAACGCATCCTTGATGAAGAAATCAAAAAACTTTCACTAGATCCACATTTAGGTCAACTTAAAAAAGGAGATCTGGATTTTTTAAGAGTGCATAAATTCAAATGTTTTCATCAAGAATATCTTCTTGGTTATTCTTATGAAGAAAGCTTTTTGATTTTGACCTTGATCAAAATTGGAGTACATGAGAACTTTTATAGAGATATTAAAAAGCTTTAAGACAAAGGCCAGCGCGCTCGAACATCGATGGCCAAAGACGTATCTTGATGTCCTGCCAATAAATGCAAACAACCGGTATAAGCAATCATAGCGCCATTGTCCGTACAATATTCAATACTGGGGAAATAAAGCTCCCCTTGTTGTGCACACATCATGGTTTTGAGGCCGGCTCTCAAAGCTTGATTGGCGCCTACACCGCCTGCCACGACCAAACGTTTGCTGGGTTGGGCTTGCATGGCGCGTTGACATTTGCGCACTAAGGTGTCGACCACGGCGTCTTGAAATTCATGCGCAATCCCAATTTTGGCGGCTTGGCTGCGGTCGCTTTTGAGCCATGCGTTCAAGGCATGGGTTTTGAGACCACTGAAGCTAAAATCCAATCCAGGTCTATCCAACATGGGGCGGGGAAAGGGCGGAAACGGCATGGTATTGGGTTCTTCCGCGAGTTTGGCTAAGAAGGCGCCACCGGGGTACGGTAACCCTAAGGTTTTTGCGGTTTTATCAAAGGCTTCTCCCACTGCGTCATCCAGGGTATCTCCCAACAATACATAGTCACCCAGTCCACGGGCCTCTAATAACTGCGTATGTCCACCCGAGACCAATAAGGCAATAAACGGAAACTCTAAATCGGGCATCTCGAGTTGTGCTGCTAGGAGATGGGCTTCAAGATGATGCACTGCAAGACTAGGGATGTCTAAGGCAAAGGCCAACGATTTGGCAAAACAAGCCCCGGTGAGCAATGCTCCAATCAAACCAGGACCTGCGGTATAGGCGATGGCATCGAGATCAGCGAGCTGCAGCTTGGCTTGTTCCAACACGGTATCTAACAAAGGAATCAATTGCTTGATATGATCCCGTGATGCCAATTCTGGTACCACGCCACCATAAGGGCGATGCATGGCCACTTGCGAATACAGCGCATGGGCCAAGAGCCCTTGCTCTGAGCAATAAATGGCAATACCGGTTTCATCACATGATGATTCAATGCCCAACACACGCATATTTAGGCTTGATATCGCTTGATGGAATCCATAATTTCTTGATGGGCCGCTTGTTGATTGTCCCAGCCGTCTATTTTGGCCCACTTGCCGTCTTCAAGATCTTTGTAATGCATGAAAAAATGCTCGATACGGGCGATCAAGGAGGCGGGTAGATCCGTGTGACTTTGCACAGTCGCATAGTCTTTGCATAATTTGGTGATCGGCACCGCCAATAATTTGGCATCAACGCCTGCTTCATCGGTCATGCGCATCAAACCAATCACCCGCGCGCGGACCACGGAACCGTGAATGACCGGTGTTGGGCTCAACAGCATCACGTCTACTGGGTCGCCATCTTCGGATAAGGTTTGCGGGATATAGCCATAATTAATCGGATACACCATCGACGTCGATAAAAAACGATCGACGAACAAAGCGCCAGATTCTTTACAGACTTCATATTTTACGGGTAAGGCATGCATAGGGATTTCAATGATGACATTGACATCATTGGGAACATCACAACCACTGGCCACATGTAATAGGCTCATAAAAATGCTCGTATTCATTCAAAGGGCCCTTATTATGCTAAAAATTTTATATTTATTCACTAGGTAATCGTGGTTTTTGTTCATTTTGTTATAATTCAGTATATATGGTTGTCGAAATATTTTTTCATATAGGGTCTATACTTAAAATATATTTAATATAGGGGATTGTTATGACCATGTCGAAAAAAGAATTAATAGATAAAGTGGCGGATGAATTTGTGACTCAGTTAAAATCTGGTGATTATTTTAATAGAAAACGCTCTACGGAGGTATTGACAAATGTAGCAAATGGAATGGATCTTACCACTCGTTTGTTTGATGATGTGTATGTTGATTCTGATCTTGCTCAAGAATTATATCGACAAGTTGTAACATCAGGAAAGCCTCTTATTGATTTGATAGCGCCTATAGCAAGGTCTATTGCTGAGAAAATTTTGGATCCTAGTAGCAGAAAGTTAGAACAGAGTATTCAGAAATCTTTAAATCAAAGATATCAGGCTATTCAGCAAGGTTTGAATTCACGTGATTCGGACGTAGACGCGAACAATGTAAATCAAGATATTGTAAGTTCGGATGAAGATCCTCCTTTTGCACAAAACGACAATTATCCAGATAGATTATTACAGTCAATTTTTTCTAGTATTACAGCTATGGTGACGCAAGGATTACATCAGCACCAACATGTTACTTATTCAGATTATTTTGCGCAAAAGGCTGCAAATGATTTGGCAATCAAAAATGGTGCGGACCCTAAAGATGCTAGCCTTCACTTGGAGACTCCTGAGGCACTTGACCTTGAAATGCGAAATTTTTCAACTAAGTTTTCTCTGCCAATGGATAATACGTATGGAAGAGAATTAACAAGTGATAATTTTTTCGCTCCAAAACCTCAATATAATTGGATACAAGCTATTTATCGTGGTTTTTTAGCCTTAATTACTTATTTAACTAGCAAGCGTGAGGTTGAGGTGCCGTTCGAGGCGCAATTAGACGCCTTATCTATTGCGACCGAAGAAATAGAAAAAGAAATTCAAACCTTTAGTGATAACAATAAGGACTTAGAAGTAGATGATGAGGTAAAACAAGTGTTAAAGGGATTAAAAAAGTTTAAAGAAGGTATTGTAAATGTTTGGGGTACTTTAGATGATAAAAAAAAGATGGCACCTCTAACTCCAACGGATTACGCCACTGCTAAAGCTGATTATCAAAATTTTCTGAATAATTTTGTTGAGATGGAGAAACAGATCTTTGGTTCTTCGCAAATAATTACTGAGGAAGGAGCCACAGCAACCCCACCCTCTATTGACTCCATACTTGCAAACCTGCCCAGCCGCTTGAAACATAAAGAAACAAAGATTCCGTTAACACCACCTAATATATCCACATACGAGGCGCTTTCTCAAGACAGTGATCATTCACCTGATAGTGAGACTGACTCAGATGAATATACACCTAGGGGACCAGGTGGAGGAATGCGGTAATTTATCAAGCCCTCGCCAAAACCCGCCATCCCGCAGCATAGAGTCCTTGCTTTTGGTCACTCAAGCTTGATTGCTTGACCAAAAGCAAGATCACATCTGCGCCCATTGCGCCACAGCCTTTGATGGCCAAAACGTCGGTTTTTGTTTTGAGCTCTGCGATGAGGGCTTGGGTATGCGGTGCGACCCAGCCATTGCTGGTTAACACCTGATGATACCCATTGACTGCCTCTATCAACGCTGCACCAGAATTTGTTTCAAACGCGGATTTTGCTTTTTCGACCAGATCGGTCAAAGGACCTATCACGGCGCGATTTAAGTTTAAAGATTGCAAATGATCATGCGTGGCTAGTTTTTGTCCGGTGTGAATCAGGATGAAGCCGATGTCTGTGAAAGGCCAGGCGCAGGTCTCATACGTGGTGGTTTGGCGGTTGATATAGACGCATCCTTGCAATAACTGCGCCAAGACATCATAGCCGCTGGGTGGGGTGGTTTGTCCGGCAACCACCGCCATGGTTTGGTAGTCTTCTAAAAGTTGCTCAGGATGAATGGCCATGCCCCTATGTGCGGCACATGCTTGATACACCCCCAGAAATTGAGCGCTTGAAGCCCCCATGCCGCCACAGCCGTGGTATGGATCATGCCATTCTAGTCCTAGATTGGGGATGTCACAGTGCGTCCACCAGCGGCCTGCTGGGGATTGTGGGTGAATGCCGTGTAAGCCAGGTTGTGTTGTTCTCCTGACTTCAAAACAGGGTTCGGTGGTCAATATAATGGCTGATTGACCACACAATGCGGCATATTCGCCGACCAAAAACGTTTTAGCAGGCATGCGCCACAGCATTATGCTCTGGCCTGTTCGCGAATTTGGGCTAGAAAATCAGTCACGTGGTGCAAACTGATGCCTTTATGGACGCTGAGATGATTGTGAACACGTTGTTTTAATATAGGGACTTCATGCTCGGTCGCACCCGCTACCAGCAACAAATTAGACACATGCAAGCGCATATGCCCTTGAATGATGCCATCTGTGCATAAAGCAGTAAGTGCTCCTAAATTTTGAACCAACCCAACGGCTGCGATAACCCGAGACAAATGATTGGCTGAGGTGACTTGGAGTAAGTTTAAGCAGAGTTTGGCAGTAGGATGCAAGCTGGTCATGCCGCCTACCGTGCCGACAATCAGCGGTGCTGCGAATTCACCAATCAAAATATCATCCACATACCGCCAGCGGGTAATGGCTTGATAGCGACCAGAGCGCGCAGCGTAGGCATGAACGCCTGCTTCTACCGCTCGCCAATCATTGCCGGTGGCAATCACCACGGGGTCAATGCCATTCATCACGCCTTTGTTATGGGTTGCAGCGCGATAGGGGTCTTGTTCTGCAAATAAGGAGGCTTCCTGAATCCTTTGACCCAAAGTAGGCGAGATATCGCGTAATTCTACGCGTGCATGGGTGATTTTTTGGTCGTTTAAATTTGATAAAATACACATGGACACGGTTTCGCCGGTCAATTGTTCAATCGGCGTTTTGAGATATTCCAGGACTTGATTGATGATATTAGCGCCCATGGCATTACAACTATCCAGTGTAAGATGAAGAATGGCCATGTCGCCACCATCATCGCGACGATGGTGGCGTACTTGTAAATCCAGCACACCACCGCCGCGTTTGACCATACTGGCTGCAACGGTTTGATTGGCTGTGTCAATCAGGTGTTGGCGCTGTTCGGTGATCAAGCGTTCAAAGCGTGGGAAATCTTTAACTTGGGCCAATTGAATTTGGCCTAGAATCCCTTGTCCGGTGACGCGGGTCACGATGCTACCTTGTTGTTTGATCCATTTGGCCGTTTTGGACAAAGCCGCAATGATCGATGTTTCTTCAACCGCCATGGGAATCACATGCGCTTGGCCATCAATACAGAAATGCGTGGCCACGCCCAAAGGCATTTGAAAATGGCCGATGACATTTTCAATCAAATGATCAGCCAGTTGACAGTCTTGAAGACCGCCTTGCTGTAAATAAGCCACTTCCTCGGGGGTGATAGCACCCATGGCAATCAAACGTGCGTAACGATCGTCGCGATTTAACTTGGAAAACCCTTCAAAAAGATCATTTATTTTGGTATCGGACATAACTTCCCCTGAAGCTCAGTTAGCACGCGACTCCCTGTGCAGAACAGTGCAAGTTTTAATTCATATTCAATGGCGGCCATTTCAGCGATCACCGCATCGCTAGACTCCAAGGCTGCCGCAAGCATGTTTTTGGCAAAGCCAATAGTGGTGGCCCCTAGAGCGATTAATTTAGCGGCATCTAGTCCGTGACGTACGCCTCCGGAACCCCAGATTTCATACGAGGGATTGATTTGTTTGGCAGATAGAATGCTTTGTACCGTATCGATGCCCCATGATGCAAAAGTTTTTGCCGCGCGACGCCCTTGAGACTCTGCGGGCGCGCGATGCCCTTCTATCCGTCCCCAATGCGTGCCACCCAAGCCGCTGACATCCACCGCATGCACCCCAATGTTATTGAGTCGTTTTAAAGTGCTGGAAGAAAATCCACAGCCGGTTTCTTTGACAATGATGGGTAATGGCAATGCGTTCACCGCTCGCTCGAGCGCGTGCCAGCATCCCGTAAATTCCGGGGTGCCCTCGGGTTGCAGTGCTTCTTGCAGGGGGTTGCAGTGGATGATCAAGGCATCGGCTGTGATGGCGTCAGTGATGCGTTGGATATCGGCCAAAGAAGCGGTGATCAATTGGGCAATACCCAGATTGCTAAATAAAGTGACGTCAGGAAAAGATTGTCTCAAGGTATGCCATAGGGCCGATTCATCCGGATCCGTGAGTTCTCGACGTTGCGAACCCACACCCATGGCCCAGCCTTGAGCGGCTGCCGCTGTCATCAGATGGGTGTTGATGGCAACGGCGGCTTGATGGCCGGCAGTCATCGAACTGATCATGAAGGGATTAGGAACATCACGACCGAAACGTGTGGTCGCAAGGTCTAGCTCTGCGAAGTTCAAATCCGGCAATGCTTCGTGACACAAAGAAAGGGTATCGAGCACAGATGCTTCGGTGGCTTGATTGGTTTGCATCAGTGCGAGCTCAATATGCTCTTGTTTCCGTTGTTCAAACTGCTTAAAATCGCCACTCATTAGAATGAGGCCTCTAGACATCTGCAAAAAGGAAGTGCTTATTTTACCATAGATTTCATTGAGTAGACTATAGACTTAAATTTCAGGTAAGATGCTATAAGACCGCACTTGTTGTGTCTCTCTCCTTCTGGCAGAGGCTAAGATGAGCCATACTTAGGACAATAGAATGACCGCTGCACAATTAACATTTGATGCGCCTCATAATCAATATCAATGTAAAGGTCATTGGTCCACCTTGTATTTAAAAGGGGTGCTTGAGGGCTTAAAAGCCAGCAAGCTTCCCAAATCACAAACCATCACCCTGCAGGGAAAGGCCATCGAGCATTTAGACAGTGCGGGTGCTTTGGTGCTGATGCAATGTGTCGATCTGTTGCGACAGCAAGATAATCAGATTGAATGGGTAGGATTTACCCAGCAACAAGTCAATTTGATTGATTTGGTGACTAAAAAACAAGTCAACACTAAGTTTACCCCGCCAAAACCTAAAAAAAACAATGTTTTTTATGATATTGGTCACGAAACTATCCATAAAATAGCGCAGATCAATGGACTTTTGATATTAATCGGCGACATGGCCACCAAAATATTCAAAATACTTCGGCATCAAAGACGTATTCAATGGGCAAGTATTTTTTCAAATATGGCATCTACTGGTTTGTATGCGCTGCCCATCTTGGCCATGCTGTCTTTTTTGATTGGTGTGGTGTTGGCGTATCAGATGGGATTACAACTGGAAACCTATGGCGCAACCATTTTTATTGCCTATTTATCAGGCATGGCTGTTTTTCGTGAATTTGGGCCTTTGATCACCGCAATTATTGTCGCAGGACGTACGGGTTCAGCGTTTACAGCGCAAATTGGCAGTATGAAAATCAACGAAGAAATCGATGCACTGCATACCATGGGTTTATCGCCTACGGAACTTTTGGTGATCCCCAAAGTGCTGGGGTTGTCTATTATGTTTCCTTTGTTGATTTTTTGGTCGGATTTTTTTGCTGTCTTAGGCGCGATGATCATGTCCAAATATAAGCTAAATGTCGCCTATGGCGATTTTTTAATGCGGTTACAAGATTCTGTTGGTTTCAAACAAATGATGTTAGGCTTATATAAAGCACCGGCTTTTTCTATTTTGATTGCTTTGGTCGGATGTTTTCAAGGATTTCAGGTGGGTCATAGTGCTGATAGTGTGGGGAGTCAGACAACACGCTCAGTGGTGCAATCCTTATTTTTAATTATTGTCACCGATGCCGTTTATTCTGTGATTTATAGTTGGCAAGGGCTCTGAATGAAAGACCCGGTGATAGAAGTCAAAGGTTTGAAAAATCGCTTGGGTGGGCAATGGGTTCATTCGGATGTGAATTTTACCGTGAATCGTGGAGAAATTTTTGCGATTATTGGCGGAAGCGGCAGTGGAAAGACCACGGTGTTGCGCAGTTTGTTGATGCTGATGGAGCCCACGGCAGGTGAGATTCGTATTTTTGGTCAAGACATCCGCCATCTCAATGAGCGGGAGGCCAATAGAATTCGGCGGCGATGGGGGATGATGTTCCAACACAGTGCTTTATTTTCTGCAATGACGGTGTTGGAAAATGTGATGTTTCCCTTACAAGAATTGAGTCATTTGAGTAAAAAAATTATTCAAGATTTGGCCATGTTAAAAATTTCTTTGGTGGGCTTGCCGGAAGAGGCGGCTGCAAAGCATCCCGACGAGTTAAGTGGCGGAATGCAACGCCGTGCTGCGGCAGCCCGTGCGATAGCCATGGATCCGGAGCTGTTGTTTTTAGACGAACCCACCTCTGGTTTGGATCCCTTGAGCGCAAAGCAGTTTGACCATTTATTGTTGTTTTTACGCGATACACTAGATTTAACCGTGGTGGTGGTCAGTCATGATATTGAATCATTGAAACGTATCACAGATCGCGTAGCATTTTTGGGGGAAGGGAAGGTCCTTAATATCGCGCCTATGGGTGATTTGATGCGTGATCCTCATCCCTTGATTGTTGATTATTTTAGTAACGTTTGATATTTAATGCACGATAAAAGACAGGAGCTCTGGCTTGGAGTCTAAAACAAACTATACCATTGTGGGCATCTCAGTCGTGGTGTTGCTATTTGGCTTGATCATTACCGCGCTGTGGTTGTCGGAAGGATTGGAGCGTAAAACATACCGCTACTACACCGTTTATATGGAAGAGCCTGTATCTGGACTCAGTGAACAGTCTTTGGTCAAATTTAATGGCGTCAAAGTGGGTACGGTCTATAGGATTACGCTACATCATAACAATCCTCAGCTGGTGCAATTGACCTTAAAGGTAGAAGACGACACCCCTATCACCGTTAGCACAGAAGCGACTTTGATTGCGCAAGGGATCACTGGAACAACGTATTTAGGATTGTCGGCAACTTCCGCCACGCATTTTCCTTTAAAAGCAGGCCCTGGACAGCCTTATCCAGTGATACCTTACAAACCGTCCTTTATCAATCAAGTGGAAAAAACCATCAAGGACTTGAGCACCAGCATCAAGGAATTCATGTCGACAGAAAATGCCAATAATTTCAAGCTGGCCCTTAAAAATTTAGAGCGAGTTTCATCCATATTGGCGACTAATGATAAATCCTTGAATGAAACACTACAACAAATGCCCAAAGTCACAGAAGAATTACGTCAAAGTATCACGCATTTTAGTGAGATGTCGCATGATGTGTCTGCAGCAGGCAAGCAATTAAATATTACGATGCAATCCAGTAAAGATGCGATTGATGTGATTTCTCATCAAGCCTTGCCGCCTGCAATTTCGTTATTACATCGTTTGGATGTTATTGCGGCAAATATTGAGCAATTAAGCGTTGAATTACGTAAAGATCCATCCATAGTGATTCGGGGTACGACCCCTCGCAAAAAAGGGCCTGGAGAATGAAACAACTCTATATCGGGATTTATGTGATGTTGGCAGGCCTCCTGCATGGTTGTATGCCGGTGCAATCCGCCAACATCAAGCGCTATCAATTGAACACTGCCGCACGTCTGACACCGGTGAAATCAGCTCACAAACACTCGATTGTGGTGATGCAACCCAGTTCGACCGTGGGGTATGATACGGAGCAAATGTTATATGTGAATAAGCCGTATCAAATTGGTGTGTTTGTCGATAACAGCTGGATGAGCCCACCTGCGACGATGTTGTTTCCCTTGATGGCAAAAAGCCTTGAGTCTAGTCACTATTTTTACGCTGTGGCGTCTGATCCGAATGTGAGTAAAACGGACTATAGGCTGGAGTCGCAATTGGTGCGATTACAGCAAGACTTTTTGGTCAAACCCAGTCAAATCGAATTGGTGATGCAGGTGATCCTTATTCACAGTGAAGACAATCGAGTTGTTGCCACAGAGACTATCTCTGAACGAGTACCCTGTCCCTCTGACAATCCGCTGGGTGGTGTGATTGCTGCTAATCAAGCAACCCGTAAGTTCACAGGCAGAGTCACTCATTTTGTGATTGATCACATTAAGCACGACCATTAGGGCTTGCCTAGCTAGAACGTAGTTTGGGTGAAACAGAGTGTAGCCCGAGGAAATTAAAGAGCCAGGTAACTACTCACCCCGTACGTCATCCCGAGCGTAGCGAGGGATCTCCGAAGCATGGCACAGTGCCATAATCCAGGAGATCCCTCGCTACGCTCGGGATGACGTGTGAGCAGTTACGAGCCAGGAATGTCTCGTATTCCGTCATCCTGAAAACAGCGTAGCTGTTTGAAGGATCTCATGTGTCCTATTTTCTTTCGAGATGACGGACGTTAGTCATTTAAAAATCAATTCATGATATCGAAATGGGGCTATTTCTTTTTCGTTTGCTTAGGATCGTCCCTGTTCTCAGCGCTTGGGTACATAAACATGGATTTAAAAAAGTTAAAAACATGATTCATTTGTAAACTGGGCCAGCGCGGTTGGTCGATAATTGGATTGGATTGAAGTGCGTTAATTTCTTTTGCAAGTTTTGACATAAATGCTTTGCCCTCAAGAGGTGCTAAAACTCCAAATAGCTCTGTGAATAGTGCTTTTTTTCCTTCTGCACCCCATAAAGGCTTGCGACCGTAAGGATCTTTTTCTCCGAGATACGTGATATGGTGTTTAATTAATTCTTTGATATTTTGTTCGTATTTTTGTACGAGTGCCGTAGCTTGATGTTGATAAGCTTTCTTTTGATGAGGGTTAAAAGTAGCTTCTTTAATAAGATGAGCTTCTTCTATCCTATGACGCTCAATCAATATTTCTAAGTGATCCAAAAAATCTCTGGTCTTACCCATAACAAATCATCCCAACAGGTGGTTTGTTTTAATTGTAGACTATCTGTGCAAATATTTCCTTGTTCAGTCAGGTGTGTTGGGTAAAAACAAAGTTTGCAGATCATTGGTAAAGCGTCTGCCCAGAGGTGTGATACGCCAAGAAGACGGTTGGAGGGTGATTAAGCCTAGTTGTTGCGCTTTTTCAAGCATAGGGTAAATATGCTCGATGCTAAGCCCGGTTCTGTCGCTGAATAATTGATGCTCAATATCTTGCTCCAGGCGAGTGGCATTGAGCATGAATTCAAAAATCAATGCTTCTGTGTCCAAGGCGGGGCGATCAATTCCAAAAGGTTTGCTCGTGTTTAAATAATCTTTGGGTTGCCGTTGTTTTTGCGTGCGATAAATTTGATCTGGGGTGTTTAAGGTTAGTTTGCCATGCGCGCCTGCGCCGATCCCATAATAATCGCCAAACAACCAATAATTTAAATTGTGCCTTGCGGTCTGCCCATCGCGACAAAACGCTGAAATTTCATATCGTTCGTAGTGCTGAGATTGCAGCATAGCCATGCCTGCGTCTTCGATATCAGCCATGACATCTTCGTGCGGCAATTTAGGCTGGGTCTTATGAAAGAGGGTGTTGGGTTCAATGGTGAGTTGGTACCAAGATAAATGACTGGGGTTGTGGCTGAATGCTTGTTGTACATCATCAAGCGCTTCTTGTACGGTTTGACCCGGTAATCCATGCATCAAGTCTAGATTAAAATTGGTAAAACCAGCGTGTTGCGCTTGTTCAATCGCTTGATGAGCCTGTTTGGCATCATGAATGCGACCTAATTTCTGTAAATGATCGCTGTTGAAACTTTGTATACCCAAAGATAATCGGTTGATACCCAAAGCAAAATAATCACTGAAACGCCCATGTTCGACAGTACCGGGATTGGCTTCTAAGGTGATTTCTATGTCTTTGGCAAAAGAAATGCGCTGCTTTAATTGAGCAAACAAGCGGTCATAGGCATCAGCCGAGAATAAACTGGGTGTTCCGCCGCCAATAAAAATAGAGTGTAAATCACGCTTGCATGTCGCATAACGCGCCAAATCATGATCAAAATCAGCCAATAAGGCATCCACATATGCTGTTTCGGGTAAAGCGTCAGGACTTTTGTGAGAATTAAAATCACAATAGGGGCATTTGCGGATACACCAGGGGATATGAATGTAGAGTGACAATGGGATCATAATGCAGGGCAACCGCATGAGTGAATTAATTTGTATCACTTAAAGCAATACATCGTCTTTGCGAGCGATAGCGAAGCAATCCAGATCGGTATTTCAATTGAGAATCGATCTGGATTGCTTCACTTCGTTCGCAAAGACGAAGATTAGACTAATATTCATTCAGACGTGATCTCACCCTGGATCATAATGGCGAATGATACGGTTTTTTATATGATTATGCTATAGTAAGAGCTTATTCATGATGATGTTATAGGACAAAAGATGAGTCAAAATCAAAGAGTAAGAGTGGTGGTATCCGGTGCTGCTGGGCAAATTGGGTATGCGTTGTTGTTTCGTATTGCATCCGGGCAAATGTTTGGCGACGCGGATGTTGAATTGAATTTACTAGAGCTAGAAAACGCTTTGCCGGCATTACACGGTGTGGCGATGGAACTAGATGACTGTGCATTTCCGCGATTGAAACGTATTGTGTGTACCTCAGATTTGAACCAAGCGATGGATGGTGTCAATTGGGCTTTATTGGTAGGGTCGGTACCACGCAAACAAGGTATGGAGCGCTCTGATTTGTTGAAGATCAATGGCGGCGTTTTCATCAACCAAGGCAAAGCGATCAACGACAATGCTGCGGATGATGTGCGTATTTTTGTGGTGGGTAATCCTTGTAACACCAATTGCTTGATAGCAAAACATCATGCCAAAGATATCCCTGCTGATCGCTTTTATGCGATGACGCTTCTAGATGAATTACGTGCACGTACTCAATTGGCACAAAAAGCCAAGGTCGATGTGACCGCTGTGAGCGAGATGACCATTTGGGGCAACCATTCCGCGACCCAATTTCCTGATTTCTACCATGCCAAAATCAATGGCAAGCTTGTTCCTGATGTGATTACGGATGACAGTTGGCTCAAAGATACGTTTATTCCAACGGTGCAACAACGTGGGGCTGCGGTGCTCAAAGCGCGAGGCGCGTCTTCGGCTGCTTCTGCTGCCAATGCGGTGGTCGGTTCGGTGTATCATTTATTAAATGATACGCCCAAAGGAGATTCTTTCTCTATTTGCCATAGTTCAACCGGCGCATACGGTGTTGATCCTGGTTTGATATTTTCTTACCCAACGCGTCGTGAAAACGGCACCTTACACATCGTAGAAGGGTTGACTTTTGATGCCTATGGCCAAGCAAAATTCGACGCAACCTTGGCGGAATTGCGCGCAGAACGCGATGCCGTAAAAGAATTGGGTTTATTGGATTAAGCGTTATTGTTCTGTATGCTACCGGTGACAACGTTCATTTAGGGCCTGTTCACACCACAGGCCCTCTGCGAGATTACCCCAGACTTGGTCTGGTGTGGGGTAGCTCTAGTTCAGGGTATTGTGCTCTGTCAACACAGGGAAATTGATCAGTGATGATGTGCGTAAGCTTTGGGGTTAAGTCCGCTAAAATGGCTCGATCACAAGGTTCACCATTGTTTTGCCGACATGATTCATTGATATAGCCAAGAAACAAAGCCAACCACGCCTGCCATTTTTCAAATGAAGGATGAATGTCCTGATCTTGTATTCCCCCAAAGAAATATCCTTTTTCAAAATTTGAGGGTTCGCAGTTGAAGTTCAATGTGTTTTGAGTGACGGGTATTTTTAATTCGGCCACATCAAGATTGCCAAGATCCCCAGTATGGTTTGTCCAAAAGGATTGGCGATCGGTGCTGTATCGATAAAATGTCACTGGAATGTTTTTACTATTCAGAATGCCGATAAAAGGTTTGTTCGTATCGTATGTTCCGCGAACGACTCGATGGGTATCACGAAAGACTTCAACCGTCAGGGGTTCTTCGTTTAGTAAATCTTCAACGCATGGTGCTTGAATAAAGCGTTGTGGATCGACTGTTTTGAATATCGCCGGATGAAACCCTTCTTTTAGCAATTGTTTTAATGCAATGTAGAGATTCTTATTGAGTACAATTGCCAGGGGATTCACTTTGAGATAGAAAAATGTACTTTTATCAAATCCATCTTGTTGCATTGTGCTAATGAGTGGAAAAACGCTTTCTTTGGTTTTAAATGAACGATTCAAACTGGGAGCCCGTAGAATGCTGATGAACTCAATAGGATCAAGGTAAGATAATATGAACGTAATTGTGTTAATCTCTAATTTAGATAATGTGGATGTGTTTTGATCAGGGTTGTTTATCTGCGTATCTTCAATGGTCTTTAGCGCGTTATTATATTCGGTAACGGTATGCTCCAGAGCGTCCCACTCCTCTTCAATGGCAGGCTTTGGTAATGGGGCTAGCCAATTCGAAATGGAGAATTTTGAAAAAATACGCAATATCGCATCAAGTAGATACAACCATGTTTGTATTTTATACGCAAACTCGAGCTCTTTGCGCTTAGATTCAGTGTAGTCTTCAGGCTGCATTTTTGAGGGATTAGGAAATAACTTAGCAAGCAATCGCGGTTTTAATTCATCCAGATCAGTTAAATCCAAGGGTTTTGCTTGCGATAATGTGCGATTGAGTTTTGCTGCTGATTCTAGCTTAGAAAAGGGTGACACAAGTTGCATGAGATGTGTTGATTCTATAACATTGTTTAAGACTTGAGTATATGAGTTTGAAGCGCGAGAAGAAAATGTATCATTGTGTTTTCTTTCAATAGATGTAACCAAAGCTTTAATTTTATCTATAATATCTGAGCTGATTTCATCGATGTTACGCGTCATAGTTCACCTTACCTCATCATGGTCAATTGTCTCAAAATCACGTAGATTTATTCTATGAGACATCGTATATTCTCCCGAATTACGCCAGTCATACAAAAGTGGTCATAAAAAAACAATTATAACATTTTTTGTAACTCCCCACGTCATCCCGAGCGCAGCGAGGGATCTCCTGTCGTGT
>CAZVEH010000023.1:0-36326 GCA_964625775.1 uncultured Legionella sp.
CAGATTACTGTGGAATACATAGTGCAAAAACAATGATGATCGTTTGTCTGGTTGAGTGTAACCCCGCAATTCGCTGCGCTTCTTGCGGGCTACGTTGATCAATGGCCGCGATTAAAAATAATGTCCAGCACCAATGCTGTGTGTATTGACAAGTAAACGCCAGATGTACAATAATGTGCCTTATTGTTTAAGGCGCAAGGTATGTCAGAGAACTACGATATAAAATATAAAATTGAAGAAAAGCTGAAGCATATACATATCGTACAGATTTCAATCCTGCAACAGACACACAGGCAGGACGCATCAGCACAATTTTGTTTGAGCGTTTGTGACTCGGTTTTAGATACCGCGAGAGCGTATTTTGGTGCCATTTCAGATGATGCCATGACGCAGTTTGCTGATTTTGTTTATACACAGCATGACCTGATTTATTTTAATGCCATTCATCCTGGGGCTGCAGGATTAGGGCTTAATCCGTTGCAAGACTTATCGCAGACCCAGGTAGAGGTGTTTCTTAACCAACATCCTGAACAACAAACCCGTAAAGCCCTCATAGCCTACAATCGTAGTCTATATTATTCTGATCCAACTCAGCATCATCTGATAAAAATTAATCCGCGTTATTATTGGTACTGGGAGTCACACCGTCATTTACTCACGCGTATACAACAACAAATACCTTTTACTACGTCTCAAAACAATACGGGTGTTCGCCAAGACATTTTGAATCTAACAACTACGGAGGTAAGATCTAAGGAAAATTGTGATTTTGATATGATCAAAAGATTGGTGATAACGATTAGGGATGAACTGATTGTTGAAAAGAATAAATTTCATGTTTTGCACAAACGGGGCATCCTAAGCAGTGGTTTGGGTTTGTTGGGTACACTGAGTATTGGCTTGAGTTTGTATTATTGGCCTGTTGTCTTAACTTATCTGGCGTTAAACTCGGTTGCTGCGAATGTTATCTTGCTGAGTTTACAGGGCCTGAGAGTGCTTTTTGTCTACTTAACGATTGGCGGGCTACTCTTTACTGCGGTAGGTTGTGCTAAGGAAAAACAAATAGACCAAGGATTGATGGATTTAAATCATCCTCCAGCCCTTCGACCAAGCGCAATCGATTTGAACCGGTTTTTTAGTGAGTATGAGCCAAATCTGAAAGCATTATTTCCCCAAACTCAACCAGAAGCTCCGCTCGATGAGGTCGCTATTGAAGAAGAGGCGGAAGGTGACAGTGATACTGCCAGTGTGGGCACGGTAGATATGTACAGAATGTAGCTCATACTGACCTAAAATGCGTGCCACGCTGAATACCGTTGTGGTGCGTTAATCAAACACTTGCGTCACCACAAACATTGTTTGCGCTTTATGTTTCACAGAAGAAGATGCGTTGACCACAATAGCATGCTGTGCCTCTTTCCATACTTGCAAATCATCACGGCTATTGCCTGCGTAATCATATCCCTTGAAGCCGTAACGACGTGTTAATGCGGCAGCTTTTTGCTTTGCACGTAAATTAACGCAGCCATCGGATGCCAAGACTTCGGAAAAAATACCTAAATAGCTGGCGACCATGGTTGCGAATGTGTGGTCTGAGGCAGTTACCAACACCAAGGTGCTTCCCTGGGCTTTTTGTTCTTTTAACCAATGTAAAAAAGGTTGATGGTAGGGCAGCAGGCTGGGTTCTAAGATCACTCGTTGACCAAGCTGATGCTTAAAATAAGCTCGCCCGCGACATATCCACGGCAAAAGCTTCCATAATTGAAAGGGATGCGCACGCCCAAAACTCCAAATAGCTTCTTGGGTCGTATCGGTTAGAATGAGCGTGCCATCTAAATCAACGCATAAAATAGATTGTGTCATAGGTCTCAGTTACTCTAAAGGACGATTACATATTTTATCGGCCAGATACCCTATCGCGCCTGCATAATAAATAGAATTATTATATTTGAGAATCATTTTATAATTCGGATATGCCAAGAATACCGGCCCACCATTGGGTTGGACAATGCTGGCTTCTAAATCTGGATAGGGCAAAGGGCTGCCATCTGTACGGCGAATGCCCATTGCTTGCCATTCTCGTACCTGTTTTACAGTTGATTTGCCTTCCAATGATCTATCAAAATTTGCTGGTAATTTTACCAAGACCGCCCAAGGCTCACCCGTATGCCAGCCATTGATTTTCATATAGTTGGCAATAGAGGCAAATACGTCGGGTTTGGATTTCCAAATATCTTTATGTCCATCACCGTCATAATCCACAGCATATCTTACCCAGCTGGAAGGCAAAAACTGGGGTTGACCAGATGCGCCAGCCCATTCGCCTTTGAAATCCTGCAAACTTACATGACCGTCATTTAAGATATGTAATGCTAGAAATAATTCTTTACGGAAAAATGCGGGTCTGGTGGAGTCATAGGCCAGGGTAGCCAATGATTTGATGACGGGAAATGTACCCATATAGCTGCCATAACTGGTTTCCATGCCCCAGAAGGACAGGATAAAACAGGGATCAACGCCATACGCTTCACCAATCTCATCGACAATAGCTTTGTTTTTTTTATATTGACTGCGTCCCACTGTGATTCGGTAGGCATCGACGCGTGATGATAGATATTTTTGATAGGTCAGTCGATGTTCTGGCTGTGAGTGAGCTAAGCCTTTGACCTGGCGACTGGGCTCATGAATGTCAGCAAAAGCAGTATCGAATACCTGTGGCCTCACGCCTTCTGCCAAAGCTTCTTTGCGCACCTCAGCCACCCAATCGGTCCAAGAAGGTTGTGCTGCCAAACACACCAGGGGTAAACACAACAATAAACTGCTCTGTATGACTTTGATTATTTTTTTTAGCATACTCATCTCAATGACAATCCCGTATTTTGATTCTACATAGTTTTTACGCGGCGCGTAAAGTTTCCATTCAAGAATCTTTTTTTGGGTTTGCAATCACGAATCCTGTCTTTATGGCCTTCAGGGGGTTCTTATAGAAATATTTTTAGGAATTTTTCAATGCTCTCTGTGTGCTTTGGCTGTCATATCAACACCAATAGCTCGCATCACCGTCAGTGTTGTTTTTAATGTGGGATTACCTTCTTCGCTGAACGAGCGGTACAGTTGTTCTCGAGATAGTCCTGTTTCTCGCGCTATTTCTGTCATACCTTTAGCACGGGCAACCACTCCAATTGCCTTTGCAATATAGGCAGAATCACCCGTTTCAAATGCATCCGCCATAAATATAGCAATTGATTCTGGGCTATCTAATGCTTCGGCTGGATCATAATCATATAACGGCTCTGTCATTTTAATCTCCCAGTTTTTTTACTAGTTTTTTTGCAGTTTCAATATCTTTACTTTGTGTGCTCTTATCTCCTCCACACAATAGTATAACAATTTCATTTCCATTCTGTTTGAAATAAATGCGATAGCCAGGCCCATAGTGAATTCTCAATTCACTAATACCTTGTCCAACAGGAGAAACATCACCAAGAAGACCATTCGCGAGACGAAATACACGTGCAGCATCATGCAATCATGCTTTAGAGTTTTTCCCGACGTGATACTGACGTGCGTTGCTTGTCTTGTAAGCGCAGTGCTGTGAGGGTTCCACCCCAGACACAACCGGTATCAATGGCATGGATGTGGGGATGCTCGCAATGTCCCTCTAGCGCGGCCCAGTGGCCAAAAACCACATCGACCTCCCATTCTAGGCGATTGGGTAGGGCATACCAGGGGTAGAGTGTAGCTGGCGCGGTTGTTGCTGGGCCTTGATGCTCAAAATCTAGGCTGCCGTTGGCATAACAAAAACGCATTCTTGTAAAATAATTACACAGAACTCTAAGCCGTGTCATACCGCTGAGTTCGGGTGACCACAGGTTGGGCGTATTGCCGTACATGGATTGTAAAAAATCAGCATAATGCGGTCCTTGTAATACCGCTTCCAATTCTTGCGCGTACTGTTGCGCCATTGCTAAGGTCCACATGGGCGCGATGCCTGCGTGGGTCATAGCGACTTGTACATCGGGATCAAAGCATAATAACGACTGTTGACGTAACCAGTGGCATAATTCATATCGATCTGGTGCAATCAGTACTTGCTCTAAACTGGGATCATAGGGCTTGGCGCTGCGGTCCGTAAAAACCAGGCTCAGTAAATGCAGATCATGATTGCCCAGGCATACACAAGGCTTGACCGGCAGTTGTTTGACGAAACGTAATACAGCCAAGGATTGCGGGCCGCGATTGACCAAGTCGCCTACCAACCAAAGTCGATCGCTGTGTTCGTTGAAATGTAGAACCTCCAAGAGATGCTGCAACGACTCAAAACACCCCTGCACATCACCTATTGCATAATCAGCCACGTGTTTGCATGCCGGTGGTGAGTTTTGGGCTGGCGTTATCTGGTTTGGCCCACTCTCCGGTCGCCGTGAGTAGAGGCAACATCACGGCTGCGTGTTCATAGTCGCGATCATAAGCGTCTATGTCATGTATCAAATCCAATGTACGAACGGTGGTGGTTTGCGCCGTTTTTTTATGAAATACAGTCACCGTGTCGGGTAAAATGGCATGATCCAAACGGACTTTACCCACGAGCTTGTCCTCATGTTTGTCCATGAGTTGGTGATGCTTCCAGGTGTTGAGCGCTCGTTGTATCAGGACCTTATTCTTGACTTTATGGTGTTCTTGAATAAATAGATCAAATACTTCAGGAGACAGCACCACTCCAGTAGGAAATATTTCGGCTTTTACGGGCGGTTGATTCAATACGAATTTACCTGAGGCAAACGCGTCTCTGACCCATAGCAGAAATTCAGCGCCCAGAATTTGTTCTTTTTCTGAGGTTTGCGTTTGCTCTGGGGTATTGTCCAAAAAGCTACCAGAACGTCCCGCACCCGGTTCCAGGATATGTTTATGCGCATCGATAAACTCACTTAGGTAAGTTTGTATCGTTAGCGCATTGGCGCGATCAAGAATCGCGTCCAGAGGCCCTGCGCCGTCGCGTTCTTCTTCTAAAAGCGCAAGCCAAGCTCTAAAAATGGTGGGATGGGAAGCCAGTAGCGCAAAGCCTTCTTTGGGCATGAGCTGTTGTGCCAACAGCATGGTCACATGTTTACGTAGTATCTCGCTGTCACTGTCCTCGCGTACGAAGGTATGCGCGTAATAAACGCCTGCGGGGTGCATTTCTTCGAGCAAGGGCTCCCAAGCTTTTACCACAGTCCCCATGTTGTTATAGAGTGTGATCTTGTATTCGGTGTACAGTTTGCCAATGCCTTGAAGTAGTCCAGCGGAACATAAGGCATACAGCCATACTTTTTGTTCTTCGGAAGGCATATTGGAGGCATCATGAATCATCAATTGTCGCATCAAATGTAATGCGGCTTCAGTGCGATATAAGGCGCGGTCTAAAAGGCCACCGCGATGACTAAAATACAGGGACGTCTCTGGCAGTAATTGATAATAAGCCGCAATGTTTGCAATCAAAGGCTCCACCCGTTTTTGATACACCGTGGCCGGATAAGCCAGGCTTTCTTTGATGCGCTGAATCGCGTTTTGACGTTTTTTCTTCTTAAGCAAATGGTCTGCAGATTCGATCGGGTCCATATGTTTAAAAACCGGGACTTTGATCGGCTTGGTTTTTTTCTCTTCACGATAAAACATCAGCGCACTCCTGTGTCAGATTGATGTGAGATCAGCGTCGTTAATACACCATATTGCATGACGGTGAGTTGTTCGGGGCGTAACGTTGGGTCGATGTCTACGCTTTGGATTTGCTCGGCGGACAACACGCCTTTTAAATTATTGGCCAATGTTTTGCGTCGCATGGCAAATGCCGTGGCGACCAAGCGCTCCAAATCATTCCAAGCCACAGGTGGATAAGGCGATTGTGAGTGGGGGATTAGGCGAACAATGGCTGATTCTACTTTGGGTTGAGGATAAAAAGCAGAGGGCGGAACATCTAATAATTCATCCACTTCACAATGGTATTGGGCCATGACCGACAGTCGACCAAATGCCTTGCTCCCAGGGAGGGCTACCAAACGATTGACCACTTCTTTTTGCAGCATAAAATGCATGTCTCGAATCGATTCCAAAGAATGTAATACATGTATCAACAAAGGTGTGGAAATATTATACGGTAAATTGCCAATTAGGCGCAAATTTTTTCCAAATTGGTTGTAATTAAAAGATAAAGCATCTCCGGAGATCAGATTTAAATGGTCAGCAGCCAAGGGAAGCGCTAGCAAATGCGCATGGAGATCGCGGTCAATTTCAATCGCTGTGAGTTTGTTGAGGGTCTGCAATAAGGGTGCGGTCAATGCACCTAAGCCTGGACCTATTTCAAGCACATTATCATCGCTATGCAAATGAATGGCACGAATGATGGCGTGGATGATCCCTTCCGATTGAAGGAAGTTTTGGCCAAAACGTTTGCGTGGACGATGATGCATGTGCGTATTCTCTGCTTTCTTCGTGTTGTGGTATGATATTGGTTCATTATCAAACAAGCAAGTTATGAAAAAATTATTCGCTTATCTGTGGGTGGCTTTATGTCTGAGTTTGCAGGCTACAAGCCATGCTGCTGGGGTATTGCAAGATTTGCATGGTGCGCCCATTTCTTTGTCTTCTTTGAGTGGTAAATGGGTGTTTATCAATTATTGGGCCAGCTGGTGTGGACCTTGTGTGGATGAAATTGCTGAATTAAATCGTTTTTATCAGGCAAATCATCCAGAGGGCGTGGAGGTGTTTGCGGTGAACTTCGATGCGCCATCCTTGTCGCGGCAGCGCCGCTTGGTGCAGAAGTTTGATATCCAATATCCCAGCCTCAATCCGCAATCCTTAGGACCCCTGCATTTGGAGGCAATTTCTGTGGTGCCGGTGACTTATGTGTTCGATCCCACCGGGCATTTACACACGACCTTGTATGGTGGGCAAACACGCAGTTCTTTGCAGACAGCGATGAAAGAGTGAGGGTTTGAAACGTTCTTTC
This sequence comes from uncultured Legionella sp., assembly GCA_964625775.1. Classification (GTDB taxonomy): domain Bacteria; phylum Pseudomonadota; class Gammaproteobacteria; order Legionellales; family Legionellaceae. The sequence goes on from CAZVEH010000023.1 coordinate 6,986, forward strand.
TGCAATGCTTCGCATGTTTGTATCAGTTGAATCCGCCTGGTCCACGCACCCCCCTTGACCCAGTAGGTGTGTCTCGATCAGGTTCTTTTTTGTATTTTTCTTGTATCTCTGAGGCCCTGGCCGTTGGACCTAAAGGACCAGGACTAGGAGCTGTTGGTTTTTGTGTCGAAGAAATCCCGTAAGTTGTCTTGATCTGTGTCACCGCTTGTTTTGCATCTGCAACCTTTGACTCCGCTTCTTGTATCTTGCTTTTTACCTCAATAATTCTTGGTGAGAATGTCTTCATAACCTCCTTGCGCAATTCATCTGCAGCTGATAAAATTTCTTTTCTTTCCGTTAATTCTGCAGAAATCCGCTCTATTGTGCTCATATCTTTGGGTACGGTTAATCTCACTTCTATGAGTTTGACCTCTAGCTTTGCAATTTCACCACGGCATTTGTCCTCCATATTTTTAATGGCGATAAGCTGTCCATTATTTTTGATTTCTGCCTGGATGGCTTTTTCCTCAGCCTGAGCAGCAGCCAATTCGTTTTTGGCACTTTGCCACTCTGTTTCTGCCTGTTGTAAAAGGGGGGTGCTTGCCTTTTCTATTATTTTTTGTGCGTTTTTATCTTGAACCTTGTCAGCGATTTCATCGACTTTTTCCTGAATTTTACTCTCCCTATTCCACCAGTTGCTCAAGTATTCCAATGTCTTGACAGCTACAACGGCAGCCACCCCTAGGAATATGAAAGGGAGTGCTGGTGGGAAAAGAGCACCTAACATAGCGGTTGTCAACACACCGACAATAAGTTTCCTGGGGTTTTCCTTTGCCATTTTGCTTAAGTTCAGCCTGGTTTTAGAGTCTAGTTCTCCAGCCTTGGAGAGCTCTGTAATCGCTTGTTGACGCAAATCCTTTCCCTTGACGGGGGAGTTGGCTTTTTGGATGCTTTCTAATTCTTTATAAATTTGCTCTTTTGCTTCGTCCTTTTTTGTTTTGCTCCACTTCGATAAGTTAATTTCAAGTAACTGTTGTCGATATGTTTCAACCTGCTCTCTGGATAGGGCAGCCACAAGCGTCTCGTTCCCTGTGTTTCTTTCTTTTGGTCCATTATCGATGCTGTCCATGGCTTTGCTGAGCGCGGTGTATTCTTTAGCATCGTTTTTCAATGCCTGCTGAGAAGCCCAACGGCTCAATGTAGTATCAGTGTCGGGAAAATCTTTTTTCAGCGCTGTTTTGTATGCATTGCGGCTAAGGCCCGGGCCCGTAGATTGTTGTGACGTATTTTGCGACTTATCTTCTCTTACCCACGGGTTCTCGCTCTGGCTTGTTGGTTCTGTAGCCCCCTCATCCGCTGCTACCGCCGCTTCTACCTCGCCTAATACATCTTTCATATTACTTGTCTTGTTGTCCATTTCTTTCACCCAAACCAGTTGTTTGGTATAAATATAGTTCATATTGGACAAAAAATCCAATCACCTAGGCTTTTAATTCATCACCCATCTGACCAGCACAAACAGCACATTGCCGATATTATGGCCACCAGGAATGTAGATGAACGACACAGAAGCGCGTTGATAATTGGCTGAAATCCAAGGAAGAACGCCAGGAAAGGGAATAGAGTGTAAGATATCGGGTCTGGAGGTGAACAAAAAGGCATATCCTGCGCCAATCGCCGCTTTGTCATTGAAGTGCAGCATTTTTTCAAAGGCGTAGCCCACAATGGGTTCGACATTTTTGTGCGAGTCTAGGAATGCAAAGGCGTATAAGCCATGCCAATCACCGTCTTCATCATAAAAACTTTTGCCCAAACCACCGCCCCATGGGTTTTCATTGTATAAGCCGATTCTATTGTTGGAATAGTAATAGCGGTTATGCCAGGCATAGGCTGGCACATAAAGTTCGTTTTGGCCCTGGTTCCAAATTTGATGCAGTCTTTGGCAAGAATGTTTGAAGAGTTTTGGGGTACTGGCGCAGGTGTTTGTGGATGCAGACGCAGCCTGAGCGAGTTGTCCTAGTAGCATCAGTAACCCAAAAAAATACGGTTTCATCTAGGTGATCACCTTCATCATCAGGGCTGCAAAAAAAGCGGTGGCCGGAATGGTGATCAGCCAAGACAGCATCATGCGTCGCAGGGTGGACCAATTCAACTGCCGAACACTGTGAAAAATCCCGACCCCAGCAATGGACCCTGCCACGGTCTGGGTAGTGGAAACCGGTACGCCAAATTCAGATGCAGTTAAAATGGCCAATGCAGCCCCTGTTTCAGCCGCGCAGCCACGTACGGGATTGAGTGAGGTGATTTTGGTTCCCATGGTTTGAACAATGCGCCAGCCTCCGGTCAACGTGCCCAAAGCCAGTGCCAAATGGCAGGTGATCACCACCCACAAAGGCACGGCAAAGGGGCCTTGTAGCCAAGAGCATGAAAACAATAGTATGGTAATGATCCCCATGGTTTTTTGCGCGTCATTGGTGCCATGGGTGATGCTCAAGCAAGCGGAAGAGATCAATTGTAGATATTTAAACAAGGCTTGATTGGTTTTGGTGTTGCGCTCACGTAAAAGACGATTGATGATAAACATCACCAAAATGCTGGCAAACAGCCCAATAAACGGCGTGACTAAAATCCCAAACATGATTTTGCAAAGCCCGCCCCACTGTAAAGTCACCCATCCCCCTTTGATAATGGCTGCGCCTGCCAAACCGCCAATCAATGCTTGCGAAGAGCTGGAGGGCATGCCGAAATACCAGGTGATCAACCCCCAAACAATGGCGCTGAATAAAGCTGAAAAAATCAGATAACTGTCGATGATGGATATATCCACCAGATCAGTACCAATGGTTTTGGCTACGGCCATTTTGAAGAATAGAAAAGCAATGAAATTAAATAACGCCGCCCAGAGCACTGCCTGTAACGGGGTGAGCACTTTGGTGGTGACAATGGTCGCAATCGAATTTGCCGCATCATGGAATCCATTGATAAAGTCAAATACATAGGCGGTCAAGAGCACACAAACTATCCATAAAGTCTCTTGTGCCATAGTGTCCTCCCATCATAGGTAATAACTACTAGTGGTTAGCAGCCGAGAACCCCAGTGCATCAAGGTTCGAACCACATAGGGTAACGTATGCCCCCCTTGTGCAAAAGCAGAGAGCGCATGGTTGTTTTCATCAATGGCCATTTGTGTGATGATCGCATGGGTTTTTTGATCTTGGGGCGGAATAAGTGCAAGGTGACCGTGCAAGTGGCGAGTGACTTGACGTTCGGTTTCAGCCAAAAATCCCAGACTGATGTGATCCCCGGCCAAGCCTGCCAACGCCCCTATCACAAAAGAAACGCTATACCATACGGGTGTGAGGACACTCGGATATGCGTCTAATTCGGTCAGCCGTTGTTCACACCAAGCCAGATGGTCGACTTCCTCTTCTGCCGCAGTGCGTAAATGTTCGCGAATGGCGGGTTTCTGTGCTGCAAGCGCTTGGCCTTGGTATAGGGCTTGAGCGGAGACTTCTCCGGCGTGGTTGACACGCATCAAGCTGGCAATATGCTGCTTTTGGGTGCTGTTTAAATCAGCTTCTGCCAGGCCTTCACTGGGACTGGGTCGCGTAGCCATACGCACATTCGGCTTGAGTACCGTGCGTAATGCGGTGTCGAAGATCTCAATGCATTGATCGGTAAAAGAATAAGGTCGCATGCGCAGTATGAATAAGAATATTATTTAAGATTATACAGATTTTATTGAAATTGAGAACTCACCTTTGTGCCTTATCAGGGTAAGATCACGTCTGAATGAATATGAGTCTAATCTTCGTCTTTGCGAACGAAGTGAAGCAATCCAGATCGATTCTCAATTGAAATACCGATCTGGATTGCTTCGCTATCGCTCGCAAAGACGATGTATTGCTTTAAGTGATACAAATTAACTCACTCATGCGGTTACCCTGGGTGCCTTATCAAATTTTACCTTTTATTGGAACTTTTTGTACCAAATGACCTTGAATCAATTGTTCCTTGACCCCATATTTGATACTCTAGGCGGGGGCGAACTCCGCTCGATTATTAATGGGAATGATGGCATGAGTATAAAATGTATAATGCAGTGGTTTAAAAATTTGTTTTCCGCTGCGCCTTCTGGTACTAGAAGTTCAGGAGTGATTAAATTTTTTGATCGCAAAAAACGGTTTGGGTTTATCATCGCGAATGATCATGAGTATTTCTTTCATGTGGCAGCAACACGTCCGCGCGATTTTAAAGCATTACAAGATGGTGTGGCAGTAACCTTTGTCATCATCAAAGGCAAGAAAGGACCACAGGCGGATCACATTGAAATTGTAAGGTGACGTTATGGAGCACATCAAGCATCGTTCTTCTTTATCCATTCAAGAGCAAATTGTCGAACTCAGTCGTCATTTGAATACTCGTATTCTTGGGCAAACGGGTTTGGTGTCACGGATATTGATTGTGCTGCTGGCTGACGGTCATTTACTGCTGGAAGGTGCGCCTGGATTGGCCAAAACCAGGGCAGTAAAGGAATTGTCGGCGGGTGTTGAGGGTTCGTTTCACCGTATCCAATTCACCCCTGATTTGCTACCGGGAGATTTAACCGGCACCGATGTGTATCATCCCGAAGATGGTTCTTTTGTATTCGCGCCAGGGCCTATTTTTCATAATATGGTTTTGGCTGATGAAATCAATCGTGCGCCGGCCAAAGTTCAGTCTGCATTATTAGAAGCAATGGCCGAACGTCAGGTTACGATTGGCAGTAAGACCTATCCCTTGCCGGAATTGTTTTTGGTCATGGCCACGCAAAATCCGATTGAACAAGAAGGCACGTATCCTTTGCCTGAAGCACAGTTAGATCGTTTTTTGATGTATGTGACCATATCGTATCCAGATGAACAGGTAGAGCGTGAGATTTTAGGGTTGGCCCGACAAGAGGCCCTCCATAGTCATTCTGCTCTCAAATCGCATACGCAATCGCAGATCCAGCCGTTGTCGCAGGATGTTTTATTACAAGCACGACAACAAGTATTACAGGTGCATACCAGCCCTGCATTGGAACGTTATATCGTCCAATTGGTGGTGGCCACGCGTAACCCAGCACCCTATGGAGAAGCGTTAGGACGTTGGGTGAGATTTGGCGCCAGTCCGCGCGCGACGATTGCCTTAGATCGATGCTCTAAAGCGCATGCTTGGTTAGCCGGGCGTGATTTCGTAACACCGGAAGACATTCATGCCATTGCGCATGAAGTGCTGCGTCATCGGATTTTGTTGACCTATGAAGCAGAGGCCGAAGGTGTGCGTTGCGATGAGTTTATTACCGAATTGTTGCGTCGCGTGGCGGTTCCTTAGGTATACTTCGCGTAACTACTCACCCGTTCGCCCTGAGGAGCCGCTTTTGCGGCGTCTCGAAGGGTCATGTATTTTGAAAGTAAGCCTTCGAGACGGATGCTCCGCATCCTCCTCAGGCCGAACGGTTCTAGTGGGGTGAGCAGTTACTACTTCGCGAAGTATAGCGTTTGATGTCTTTCATGGGGCGAAGGGATTGTGAGGGTGCGTCGGTTTCGGAGATCGTAATGAATGGTGTGTCGGTTGGTATTACAGAATTGATTGCGCTTGCATCGCAAGCCCAGCGAGTTTGTTACGCGCCGGATGGCGTTGCCCAGCGTCCTGGTCAACACCAATCCAAAGTGCGTGGTCGTGGGATGGATTTTTCCGAAGCGCGCAATTATCAAGCCGGCGATGACATACGTCATATGGAATGGCGTATGACGGCACGCACCGGCAGACCTCATGTGAAAGTCTACCAAGAAGAACGTGAGCGTCCGGTGTTTCTGTTGGTCGATTTTAATCCCTCTATGTATTTTGGCACCCGTATTGCCTTTAAATCAGTGGTTGCTGCCCGATTGGCAGCCGTGTTGGCGTGGACGGCAGCCAAGCAGGGTGACCGGGTCGGAGGATTGATTTTTTCCGCACAGGCGCATCAAGAGTTTGCGCCACGCTCACGACAAGCCGGTATTTTGCCATTTTTGGCAGGATTAAGTCGGTATTCGCAGCACATAGGCTCACAACAACAAGATAACCCACAAAGCTTCTACCAGGCTTTGTTGCGCATGCAGTATGTGATCAAGCCTGGCAGCATAGTGGTATTGATTTCTGATTTTTATCAGATGGACGAACCCAGTGAGCAATTGCTGAAGCGTTTGCACGTCCATAACGATATTTTGGCTTATCATGTGTGCGACCCTTTAGAATTAGCACCCCCCATGCCAGATGCTTATGGTATGACCGATGGACAGACCGATGTGGTGGTGGATACCAGTATGGATAGTGTTCGTTTTGGGTATCAATTTTACTGTGAGCAACGGATGACCGCTCTGCGGCAACAACTCAAACGTATGCAGATGCAGTATGTACAAATCACCGCTCAAAGTCATCTGGCTTTATTGGTCAAACAAACCTTTCCAAGGTTGAGGTCATAATGTCACCCTTGTCGAATCCTGCGGATCCCTTACAGCAATTGCGTGATATTCATTTGCCGTCAGCGATAGGCGCTTGGCCATGGGCCCCAGGATGGTATGTATTATTGGGGTTAGCTGCTCTGACCAGCGTGGTGGGATTCTGGTGGGGCTGGCGTGTGTATCGCTATGGTTTGGCCAAGCGTGCGGCGTTACACCTATTAGACGACTATGAGCATGCTTATACAGAGCAATCTGATACTCAACAAACCAGCGCCGCAATTGCCGATGTCCTAAAGCGTGTGGCATTGGCTTATTTTCCTAGGGAACGTGTGGCCGAGCTGCATGGCCACGCATGGTTGCATTTTTTAAATGACACGGGTGTCAAACTTGATTTTTTTGCTGAGCAAGAGGCTTTGTTGAGCTGTCCATATCAAGCGAATCATGTCTGTGATTTAAAAGGATTATTTCGTTTGGCTCGCTTGTGGGTTAAGCAACGGAGGATCCGATGTTTGTCCTAGCACTGCCCTATGTACTGTGGCTCCTGCCCGTGTCTTTGCTCATTTGGTTTTTGACCCCGGCGGTCAAAACGCAGGTGTCTGTTGCGCTGAAAGTGCCTTTTTTTCAGTCTATGGCGCAGTTGGTGAATGCTGAGAAAAAAACCGGGATCAAACAACGCTATTTTTTAGGGTTGCATCTTGCCTGGTGTTTGATGATTGTTGCCGCGGCAGGGCCGCGCTGGGTTGGCCCGCCGCAGGCTTTGTCTAGAGATAGCTACAATATCATCTTAGCGTTGGATATTTCTCCTAGCATGGAAGTCAAAGACATGCTGGATCATGGGCGACGTGTGACCCGATTGTATGCGGTAAAACGAGCTGCGAAACAATTTGTCGAGAAACGTCATGGGGATAAAATTGGCTTGATTTTATTTGGTGAACAAGCCTATCTCCTCACCCCTTTGACCTATGATCGCCATAATGTGGCGCAACGGATTGATGATGCCACGGTGGGATTGGCGGGCAAAGCCACGTCCATCGGAGATGCCTTAGGTCTTGCCATCAAGCGCTTACAGCAGGTACCCGCAGAAGGACGCATGATCGTATTATTGACGGATGGCGTGTCTAATGCCGGCGTATTGTCGCCGATCAAGGCTGCAAAATTGGCCAAGAGCGAAGGGATACAAATCAATACCATAGGATTGCATTCGAGTGTGGATCCGCGTTCGTTTGACGGGTTGTTTTTGAGCATGAGCGGGGCAGCTGACTTGGATGAGGCTACTTTAAAAACAGTGGCAAAAACCACTGGGGGGCGTTATTTTCGGGCCACCGATCAGGCGTCTTTAGAGCGTATTTATGAATTTATTGATCGCATGACACGTGTGTCTCAGGACCAAGCAGAACTTCGACCTCAATACGAGTACTACCCTTGGTTTTTGGCGATGGGGCTGCTTGTTTTGCTCAGTCTTTTGATCGCGAATAGTGGTTGGCGCTTATTTTTTGAACGTGTGAAAGGGGCAAAACATGGCTGAATTTCATATGTTACGTCCCATGTGGTTGTGGGCCTTGGTACCGGTGATCTTTGTTTTTTTGGGGGTGTGGCAGCAGCAAACTGCGACCAAAGTGTGGTCGAGAATTTGTGATTCACATTTGTTAGAACCTTTGCTGGTACATCGTGGGCGAGTGTCTCGTACCCTGGCCATGTCGCTGCTGATGCTGAGTATGCTGTGCATGATCATTGCTTTGGCAGGTCCCACTTGGTCCAAAATAGCCGTTCCTATTTACCAACATTTGCAGCCACGTGTGGTGATATTAGATTTGTCTAAGAGCATGTTATCTAAAGATTTACCCCCTGATCGCCTTACTCGTGCAAAATTTAAAATCCATGATCTTTTGATGCAATCGAATGCAGGACAATTTGGATTGATGGTGTATTCTGATGAGCCTTTTGTGGTGTCTCCGCTCACAGACGACGCGCAAACTATCGATACCTTACTGTCATCATTAACACCAGATATTTTGCCTGTAGATGGCAATCGCTTAGATCGTGCTCTGGATGAAGTGGGTGCGCTGTTTGCTGAAGTGGGTGTGAGATTTGGAGATGTTTTGGTTCTAACGGCACAAATTCCTTCCTCTGCTGCTGTAGATGCGGCACAAAAACTGGGTGCTCAGGGCTATCATGTGTCCGTTATGCCTTTGCTGCCTGATAAAACAGCCCTCGCACTGTTTTCTCCTTTGGCAAAAGCAGGTCTTGGACAGGTCGTGGGGTTTCAGGATAGTTCAGCGGACATCAAACATTGGTTGTCTTTGAGCCGTGATACGCAGCATTTCCAGATGAACCAACGCGATGACATTCCTTTGTGGCGAGACGAAGGCCGATGGTTTTTGTTGCCTGGATTGCTGTTGTTATTGCCGTTATTTCGTCGTGGTTGGTTAGAGAGGATCAAGACGTGAATGTCATACGAGTCATCAGCCTGATCCTGGGTTTGTGTGTGATGCCGACCGCAAATGCGTTGTCATGGAGCGACCTTTGGACAACGCGCGATCAAAGAGCCAAACGTTTGATGGATGAGGGCCACTATGCCAAGGCTGCTCAGACCTTCCAACGTGCGGATTGGAGAGCGGTGGCGGCGTATCGAGCGGGTGATTATCAGCAGGCTGCACAGTACGATGGCGCTTTGCACACGGCGGATGGATTATACAACGCCGGCAATGCACTGGCGAAACAAGGAAAACTCCCTGAAGCCATTGCGGCGTATGACAAAGCGTTGGCCCAAGATCCGCGGCATCAAGATGCCTTATTCAACCGTAAGTTGGTCCAAGCTCTGTTGGATAAGCAACCCCAAAAATCACCACCCGAACAACAGAAAGATAAGCCTCAATCAGATTCATCTTCCACTCAAAAACAATCCCCATCCCAAGACAAGAATGATGCACCCATGCCACCCAAATCATCCCAAGACAAGGAGCCCGCTGCTTCCAAATCGCCACAAGACAAATCACCTCCCCAAAAGCAGCCAGACGCACAGCCTGCTAAGTCGCCTCCAACCGCCCCAAAAAAAGCGCAGCAAGAGGATAAAACCAGTCCAGAAAAACGCGAACAACAACATGCGAATGAACAGTGGCTGCGATTGATTCCGGATGATCCAGGCGGCCTACTTCGTGAGAAATTTCTTCGCGATCATTTGAAACGCCACGGAGAAGACGCGCTATGAAACGGATAGGGATGAGTCTGTGTGTGTGGTTGTTGTGCATCAATGTATTTGCTGCCGGCATGAGCGCTGATTTGGATTCTTTGAGCATTGACTTAGGTAAAACCGTTCGACTGACGCTTACCTATGATCCCAGAGAGGATCAAGGCGTACCGGATTTGAGTGAATTGCGCGCTGACTTTACCATTCTAGCTACTGAGCAATCCATGTCTTATACGGTGATCAACGGCCGGGCGCGTTCAGTGGGGCAGTGGACTATTGTATTAGAACCCAAAAAAACTGGTATTTTGGTGATTCCCGCGCTTTCCATTGGTCGTTTATCGAGTGCACCTTTGCAACTGGGTGTGAATGCCCCGGTAACGACCTCCGCCTCTTCACCTGCGATAGATCCGGCGACCGAACAATTATCTAAGACGGATGGTCTTACCTTGACTGCGGAGATTGATACGGAGCATCCTTATCTGCACCAAGAGATATTATACACCGTGCGTTTGTTGAACCGGCATCGTCTGATGGATGTACGCTATCATCCGCCACATGTCGAGGATGCGATTTTGTTTCCATTGGGGCAGGGTCGGCAATATCAAACCACCGTGTCTGGTGTGTCGTATCATGTGGACGAACAAAGGTACGCCATTTTTCCGCAAAAAAGCGGCGCGTTGACGATCACCCCCCCAACACTGCAGGCTTTGCTGTTCGATACCTCACCTAATCCTGTTTCGTTGGAGGCCAAACCCATTGATGTTGATGTGCAACCTTTGCCCAAAAAAGCCTCCCTACAGACGTGGTTACCTTCAAAACTGGTACGCATACAAGAGTCGTATGATCACACGGCAACCACTTTATCGCAGGGCGCGACCGTGGTAAGGTCGATTCGTCTGCAAGCCCAAGGTTTGGTGGCCCAACTCCTACCCGAAATGACCTTTGAATCCAGTCCTGGGGTGAGTGTTTACCCGGAACAAGCAGAAAAAAGCAATGATGTGCGCCAAGGTGAGTTGTGGGGCAGCACGCAATTGAAAGTGACTTATGTATTTACCAAACCTGGCAACATCCCATTACCCGCTATCAAAGTTTCCTGGTTTAATGTGAAAACCAAACAGTTTGAAGTGGCAGAATTACCAGCAAAAACCTATGAGATTCATCCTAAAACATCCGCAACCCCCAAACAGGCCCGCAACGATCTGTTGCCACCAAAACGCGGGGAGGTTGTCGCAAAAAAACGCCCTTGGCGGCCTAAGGCCAGTTGGATATGGGCAACCCTGCTGATGGGCGTGATGCTCTTTGCCGGGGTAGGGCTTTATCGATGGCGAGCTCGTATCTCACAGCCCAGTGATGAGGTCCGTGATGCCTGTTTGTCTGATGATCCTGGGCGCGCTAAAGTGGCCCTTGAGCGTTGGGCCAAATCTCAATGGCCGGATAAAGACCTGGTACATCTGGCGGATATCGAGCGATATGTTGACGATCAGGCGTTTCGTGACCAACTAAAATTGCTCATTGCCACGTTATACCATGCGTCTGGCCCTGCTGCGTGGCGCGGAAAAGCCTTGTGGCAATGTGTGAAGGCTTTCAAACAACCAAAATCTAGGGGTAAAACAAAAGCGCCGCGTTTGCCTCCCCTGAATCCCTCGAGGAAACACTGATGATCAAAGCTGTGGTTTTATTGTCCGGTGGACTAGATTCAGCAACGTGTCTGGCTTGGGCGCATTCCCTGGGTTATGCCTGTTATGCCTTGAGCTTTGACTATGGCCAAAAACATTGCGCCGAATTGCGTGCGGCTGAGCGTTTGGCACAGCGCTATGCTGTGACTCATCGCATCATGGATGTCTCCGCAATTGGCCGTTTAGGAGGTTCTGCCCTGACGGATGCAGCACATACAGTGGTCGATCATGTGGATTCAACGGATGTTCCTTTGACCTATGTGCCAGCCCGTAACACGATTATGTTGTCCATGGCATTAGGGTGGGCCGAAGTTTTAGAGGCTGAGCGCATTATTTTGGGTGTGAGCGCGGTTGATTATTCTAATTATCCGGATTGCCGGCCTGAGTACATCGAAGCGTTCCAGCGGATGGCCCTGCTGGCTACAAAACGGGGACTAGAAGGATACCCTTTGTTCATTGATGCCCCGTTGATTCATAAATCAAAGGCACAGACGATTCAATTAGGTTTGTCAGTTGGTTTGGATTATGCACAAACCATTTCATGCTATCGTGCCAATGAGGAAGGATTGGCTTGTGGCACGTGTTCCAGTTGTTATTTACGTAAAAAAGGGTTTCAAGAAGCAGGTGTGGTTGATCCCACACCCTATTTGGTCTAATGTTAGGGTAACCATTCAAACTGCACTCAAATCTGACGTTTCTCCGAGCGTCAAAAATTGTGGTGAATAGTTACATATTAGGAAGATACGCTCATCTATCATTTGTATAAGGGACTGTTCATGTTCAAGCAATGGATCCTGGTAATTGGTTTGATCTCACCCTTATGGGGTTGTATGCATTTTCATCATGCTTCACCTCAAGATACCCCGAAGCAAGCTGATCTTTATAAATTGTCCGATTTTAATCGAGTGATTGCCACTGGCAATATCAATTTGCGTTTACACACTGGCGCTAGGCGTCCGTGGATCCAATTGCATGGCGATCCCAGAGATACTGCGGCGGTGGCTTGGTCGGTCAAAGATCACATCATGCGTATTGATATTGGTAAAGGCTATCCCAAATACGGCCCGGTAGAAATCGAACTGGGATCACGTTACTTAGTGTCATTACAGTATCACGGCGCAGGACTGATTACCGGGAAGAGATTACAGTCAAGACAACTGGATCTATCGATTATGAATTCGAAACAAACTTTGCTAGAAGGCCAACTGAACTTACGCCATTTGGTGTTGGGTGGGACGGGTTCTGTGCATTTGAAAGGTGGACACAGCCGTGCTGTGGATCTCGCCTTAAAAGACAAGGTCAGGGTGCAAATTGTGGGTGTGTCGAATGTGCATAAAATAGAGATGTCTGATCAAAGCTGGTTAAGTGTGTTTTGGCTGAAGTCTCAAGAAGTGCGGGTACGCTTAAAAGATCATGCTCATGCGCAGATAGCCGGCACCGCCCGGGTTGAGTTTATTGATCTGCAGGGGCACGCTCATTTTAACGGTCGTTATTTGCGAGCAACCGAGGCTTTTGTCAAAACCCATGATGCCTCAGAAGCAGACATAGCTGTGGTGAATAACCAACATACCCTAGCCTCTGATAGAAGCAATATTTATTTTTTTGCACTCCCGACCTATCAAACAGATTTTATGGCATTCAATGGTACCGTGTTGGATATGAAAGCTTGGGAGGCATTTTAAGGCGACATTGTCACTACGCACCTGTTCGCCCTGAGGCGTCTCAAAGGGTAATGCATTTGCACGCAAGCCTTCGAGACGGATGCCTCGCATCCTCCTCAGGCCGAACGGTTCTGGTGGGTGAGCAGTTACGCGACATTAACAGCAATTTTACCTACAATACCTAAGGAGTGATCATGGATTATAGATTTCAGTATGGGATAGTGGCTGTATTGTGTGGGTTATTTGCATATTCTGCGGGTGTGAATGCCTGTAGCCGCTTGACGTATACCGGATCGGATCAGCTGGTTGTTGCCGGTCGTAGCATGGACTGGGTAGAGGATTTACATACGGATTTGTGGTTATTTCCGGCAGGTACGCAAAGATCGGGGGACACACAACCCAACAGCCTGGCCTGGACATCCAAATATGGAAGTATCATTGCCAGTGGCTATGATATCGGTACAACTGATGGTATCAACTCCGAAGGTCTGGTGGCCAATTTGTTATATCTATCGTCCACAGACTACGGCAAATCTCAGCCCAATCGTAAAAACCTCTCGGTTTTGAATTGGGCGCAATATGTCTTAGACAATTACGCAACGGTTGATGAGGCCGTGAAAGACTACGGTCAAGATAAATTTAATATGATTGCACCTATGTTGCCGAATGGTGCATATCCATCGCTGCATCTGGCGATCATGGATCGCAGTGGGGATAATGCCATTTTTGAGTATATGGGTGGCAAACTTCAAGTACACCACAGCAAAGCCTATAACGTTATGACGAATGAACCCACTTATGACAAACAATTGGCTTTGAATGAGTATTGGCAAACCTTAGATGGCAAGTTTTTACCAGGGACTGGTGAGCCACAGGATAGATTTGTAAGAGCAAGTTATTATGTGAATCATGCAGCGCAAACAGCCGAGGTTCAAAAAGCAATCGCTACTGTGTTCTCTATCATTCGCAATGTGTCGGTACCGATGCAAGAAGGGTTTTCAGACCGCCCCAACATCTCGGCCACATTATGGCGCAGTGTTGCTGATGCAAAAAACAATGTTTACTATTTTGAGAATACCAACCGTCCTAACGTGTTTTGGGTGGATTTGCATAAACTTGATTTGAACAAAGGCGCGTCTATTAAAAAATTACCTTTGCAAAACGGTGAAGTGTATGCCGGAGAGGTGAGCGAACATTTTGTGGCGAGTGCGCCTTTTTATGAGAAAAAATGAGGCCTATGTGGACAATGCTCTGAGAGAGTCTTGGGTTTTCTCGCATATCCAGCCCATTTTGGCGATGAGATGAGAAAACCCGCGCTACTGAATGTATATTTATAAAAAACTACCCGCCAGAACTTGCCAAGTAATGTAACGAAAAATGAGCGTCCAAATTATGGGTTCTTTTATTCAAGTGGGGCTTAATAGTAACTTCTATATCTTGATTAAGTGATATTAAGAAAATCATCAGCTTATCAATTGAAAAACCAGATAGTATTCCTCGTAATAATCTTGAAACTTTTGGCTGATCAATACCTAGAATCCTTGCTGCTTCAGTTTGCGTGTAATTTTTTTCTTTTATTATATTGTTAATTACCAGCGCAAATTTGGCTTTTAGTAAATGTTCGTCAGGATTAGAGTATTCGAGGTCTTTGAACACATTGCCAGATGATTTTGTCATTTTTAAGACATCTAATTTATCATGCTTATCCATAATTCACCTCTTTTTTAAATGAGACTTCAGTAATTTTAATCTCGTTTCTATGATATTGAGTTCTGTCTTGGGGGTTTTTATACCGGATTTGGATTTTTTCTGGAAAGCATGGAGAACGTATAAACAATCATCTAAATTTACAATGTAAACCGCTCTATACGCATCTGTATTAAAATTGCTTACAATTTCATATATACCGGAGCCATATCCCCTAAAAAGTTTTGCTGATTGGTGGGTCTCTCCCATTTGAGCACAATGCAACGCATATCCCACTTCGTCTTGTACTTCCTCAGGAAATAATTTCAGATCATCTAATGTGCTTCCAAGCCAAATCAATTCTTTCACAAAAAACTCATTTTAATTGTGTTTTTATGCTAAATTTAGCATAAAAACAAGTATAGAACAAGTAACTATGCAATGATCCAAATAAGCATTGGATGAAATTTATTGACAAAAAATACCTAACGGTCATTTTGGCCAATGGTCATCATGATAGCGTTTTACTCGAAGAAAAAACTGCTGCACACATTATACAGCTGATAGAGCACGGTTAATTGTTACGAGAAATCGCGTTGGTTAAGTACTCAATATCTCCATCTAACGGCAAAATATGCGCTGAATGCTGGAGCCAATGAAGGGTGATGTTGTCTTGATGGGCATATTGTTTGGCAATATAGGCCGAATCTACCACCTTGTCATGAGAGCCTAGGAAAATATCGGTAGGACAATTGGGCAAACAATACGGAAATGTTTTGATGAGCGATAGAATTTCAATAATGGCATTAAGGGGCAGACGCCGATAAGACAACTCTTGATATCGATCTGTAAAAAAATCGCCGCCATAATTGGGGAACGTTACGCATCCAATCGCGCGTAATAATCGGGCTGATGTCAGAGCAAGATTCAATGAATAGAGTAATTTCAAAGCAGGCGCTAAGAGATACAGATGATGCAGTCGAAACATCTGGGATAATTCTAAAGCCAGTATCCCGCCCAGAGATAAACCCACCACAGTGACTTCTGAATACGTGTTGATTAATTCAGTACACATCGTCCTTGCCGTATCGCGCCAATCTTGAACTTTGGCAGTTGCAAAGGATTGGATCGACTCAGAATGACCGGGCAAAATCGGGCAAACTATGCGATCATACCCAGTCAGATTCGGTAACATGGCGCGGTATGCCGCAGGGGAAGAGGCAAATCCGTGCAACAATAACAGTGCACGGTCATGGTTTTGCGTGACGTAACGGTCTACGGGCAGAAGATAATGCGCGTCTTCCTGTAGCAAAGGTCGAACCAATTTGCTTTTATAAATAAAAGCAAAATCTTGTAACTCCATTACATCGATTCCATGAGTTTATGAGGTAAGCTTTCGGTACGTCCTGCTTGTGTGATTTCAATATAATTTAATTTTCGTTGGAGTTCACTGACGGTATTGGCCCCAGCGTAAGTTAACCCAGAGCGTAAACCGCCTATGATGTCGGCAATCACCCACTCAGCATTTTCACGATAAGGTACTTCTGTAGACACACCTTCGGCCGTTTTCCATTCATGCATCTGGCCCAAAAAGTTTTCTTGCGCTTCGCGGGAGGCCATACCACGGTAGCGTTTGACTCGGGTACCATCGGCTCGGGTGATCACGTCTCCTGGTGTAGGTTCTGTACCTGCAAGCATGCCACCAATCATGACAAAATCCGCACCAAACGCCAGTGCTTTTACGATGTCTCCAGGTGTTCTAAGCCCGCCATCTGCAACGATAGAGCGATCCGAGCGCGCGCAATCTTGAATACACGTTAACATGGGGATACCAAATCCCGTTTTGATCCGAGTGCTGCACACGGAGCCACCCCCAATACCCGCTTTGATGATATCGGCACCGCAAGAAGCCAGATAATCTGCGCCAGCGTACGTGGCGACGTTGCCGGCCATGATGCAGCGAGACCCCAGAAGCTTGCGGAGATTTTTCAACGTTTTTCCTACATACTTGGCATGGGCATGAGCAACATCCACACAAAAATAATCCGCGCCGGCATCTCTTAACGCCGCGGCACGCTCTAATTCTGCCTGAGAGCATCCCACAGAAATGAACGTGGGTCCTTTGCAGGCTTTAAATTCTTTGACATTATCTTCGATGCTTAAAAAGCGATGCAAAACCCCAATGCCGCCTTTTTCGTGCATAAAATTGGCCATGTTACTTTCGGTAATGGTGTCCATATTGGAACTCATGACGGGCAAAGATAAGGTGAGTTTGTTTAATCTATCCGAAACTGTTGTATCAACAATCCGTCGGGATTCGTGGTGGTTATAAGCAGGAATCAGAAGTACATCATCAAAAGTAATTGCATGTGGTGCCATGAGCGATCTCCATAAATCTGAATTATTATAAATGTTCTGCCGCGTAGTAAGCCAATCGTGAACGTTCCCCACGAGTGAGCGTCATGTGGGCACTGTATTGCCAGTGTTTAAATCGGTCTACTGCGAAAGTCAGTCCTGAGGTGGTTTCCGTCAAATAAGGGGTGTCAATTTGTTTGATGTCTCCTAGGCAAACAATTTTTGATCCGGGGCCAGCACGCGTGACCAAAGTTTTGATTTGTTTGGGGGTTAAGTTTTGAGCTTCGTCGATGATGATGAAGCGATTCAGGAACGTGCGGCCGCGCATGAAGTTCAAAGAACGGATTTTGATTTTGTTTTTGAGTAAGTCTTCTGTTGCATTGCGTCCAAAACTACCGCCATCTTGATTGGTATGCAAGACCTCTAAATTATCCATCAAGGCGCCCATCCATGGCGTCATTTTTTCTTCTTCTGTACCAGGTAGAAAGCCGATGTCTTCTCCGACAGGAATGGTCACTCTGGTCATGATGATTTCAGTATAGCGACGCTCATCCAGTACTTGAGTGAGAGCTGCGGCAATGGTCAATAAGGTTTTTCCTGTGCCTGCAGAGCCTTGCAAGGTGACGAAATCAATATTGGGATCTAGGAGTAGATTTAGGGCAAAATTTTGTTCTTCATTACGTGCGTTGATGCCCCAGACTGTGTTTTTTTCAATGGTGTAATCTTTTGCCATTTCAACCAGCGCTTCTCCGGCTTCAATATTTTTGACGATGGCTTTGAATTCGTGATCTTCAGTGACAAGGCAATCATTTGGATTCCATTCGCTGGTCAGGGGCCCCTTAATGCGATAGAACGTTTTGCCGCTGTCTTTCCAAGAGGTCATATCTTTACCATGCGTCTCCCAGAAATTATTGTCTAAGCGATGTAATCCACTATGCAGTAAAGTCACATCGTCCAATACTTGATCCGTGTAATAATCTTCAGCCGCAATCCCTAGAATGCCTGCTTTGATACGAAGATTGATGTCCTTAGATACAATGATGACTTGGCGTTGCGCGTCGTGTTTTTGTAGGCTGAGTGCAATACCCAGCAGGGTATTATCGACATTATGCCCTGGTAAAGACAAAGGTTGTTCTTGTTCAAGATCGTCGGTTTGAAAAAACAAGCGTCCTGAACTAGACACACCGCTATTGGACATAAAGCTCGGGATTTTTAAGCCTTTTACCACCTCAGCATGGGATGTTCCACTCATTAACTCCACCAACATCCGGTTGGTTTGGCGTACATTTCGAGCAACTTCAGAGATGCCGTTTTTGTGTCTATCGAGTTCTTCAAGCACAACCATAGGCAAATATATGTCATGCTCTTGAAAATGATAGATAGCTGTGGGATCATGCATCAGTATGTTGGTATCCAGCACAAATAATTTACGTTCCTTGTTCATCATGTGTTTATCCCGGGTATGAGTTATAAAACATGATAGCGTAATCGGATCGATTCTGTAACTATCTAAGGCGTGCTGATCATGCATAAAAAAGACAATGCGGTGATTGTTACCAATAAAAAAGCCCGTTTCGAGTATTTTATTGAAGAAGAGTTCGAAGCCGGTATGGTTTTCGAAGGCTGGGAAGTCAAAAGTTTGCGGGCTGGGAGAATTAATTTATCTGATGCGCATGTCATTATAAAACACGGAGAGGCTTTTTTGTTAGGCGCGCAGATTCAGCCGTTGCCTACAGCATCTTTGCATACCTACCCGGATTCCACTCGTACCCGGAAATTATTATTAAATCGTAATCAGTTGAATCAATTGATTGGTAAAGTAGAACGTCAAGGATATACTCTGATTCCATTGTCTTTTTATTGGAAGCACAATAAGATTAAGATGCAAATGGCTTTGGTAAAAGGTAAAAAAACACATGATAAACGCGATACTATTAAAGAACGGGATTGGCAACGTGATCGTGCGCGCATTATGAAGAAAAATATTTAGGAGTCAAAATTATGTGCGGCATTATGGGCGCGGTCTCGAAAAGAGATGTCAGTAAAATTTTGTTGGAAGGACTTCGTCGCCTTGAATATCGTGGCTACGATTCTGCGGGTATTGCAGTGATTGATCAAAATCCCGATGTGCATCGTATCCGCACGCAAGGCAAGGTGCAGGTGCTGGTGGATGCGTTGAGTCACGAATCATTGAGCGGTTGCCTAGGTATTGCTCATACGCGCTGGGCGACTCACGGACGGCCTTCCGAAAGCAATGCTCATCCTCACGTGTCGCATAATGAAGTAGCTATTGTCCATAATGGCATTATTGAGAATCATGATGAGTTACGCCAACGGTTGCAAGCCTTGGGTTATCAGTTTACTTCTGAGACCGATAGTGAGGTGGCTGCTCATTTGATTCATTATCATTACCAATTGATGCCCGATTTCTTAAAAGCAGTTCAATCCACAGCGGAGCAATTGTCGGGTGCATTCGCTTTAGGCGTGGTCCACAGTAAGCATCCTAACGAATTGGTGGCTATCCGTAGGGGCAGCCCCCTGGTGATTGGTTTGGGTGTTGATGAGCACTTTATTGCTTCAGATCCTTTGGCCTTGCGATCATTTGCCGATCAAGTGGTGTATTTAGAGGAAGGGGATAGTGTTCATTTGACCCCCGCAAGTCTTAACATTTTTGATGACAAAAAGCAGTTGGTGCAACGTAATGCCGAGCGCTTACATGTCGAAAGCTTTGCTGTAACCAAAGGATCTTATCGGCATTTTATGTTGAAAGAAATCTTTGAGCAAACGGTGGTCATAGCAGATACTTTGGCAGGACGTTTGTCTAGCTTGGATGTTTTAAAAGCCAGTTTTGGCGATAAAACCTTAGCTCTGTTTCAACGCGTGAAACACATCCATATCGTGGCTTGTGGCACCAGTTATCATGCGGGATTGATAGCTAAGTTTTGGTTTGAATCGTTGGCGGGATTGTCTACTCAGGTTGAAGTTGCAAGTGAATATCGATATCGTGATGTGGTCGTGGGACAGGATTCGTTGTTTATCACGATTTCTCAATCGGGTGAAACAGCGGATACGCTAGCGGCACTTTCGAAAGCCAAATCCTTAGGGTATTTAGGAACGTTTGCCATTTGTAATGTGGCCAGCTCTACTTTGGTGCGCGAGTCTGATTCTGTATTTTTGACCCGAGCTGGGGTAGAAATTGGCGTGGCTTCTACCAAGGCGTTTACCACACAATTGGTGGCCTTACTCATGATGGCAGCCACATTATGTCGAGACGATCGTGCCAAAGAGGTGTTTTCTGAGCTACAACGTCTGCCTGCAAGTTGTGAAAGAGCCTTGCGTTTGAATTCTGAGATTGAGCGTTTGTCACATCAATTTGTCAATAAAACCAATGCCCTGTTTTTAGGTCGTGGTGTGCATTTTCCTGTGGCCTTAGAAGGTGCTTTAAAATTAAAAGAAGTATCTTATATTCATGCAGAAGCTTATCCTGCGGGTGAATTGAAACACGGTCCGCTGGCCTTGGTAGACAAAGCTATGCCAGTGGTTGTGGTGGCTCCTAAAGATGAATTATCAGGCAAGTTAAAATCTAATTTACACGAAGTGAGTGCGCGTGGAGGACAATTATTTGTCTTTGCAGATGATGATCAAGATTGGTCGGAAAATCAAGCGACGTTCATCCGTGTGGCCTCTTGTGGCACTTGGATTGCACCAATTATTTTTACAATACCTCTACAACTTTTGGCGTATCATGTGGCAGTTGCCAAAGGCACCGATGTGGACCAACCTAGAAATTTGGCCAAATCAGTGACTGTAGAATAAACGGGAGTGATGAGAACGGTTATGAGTGACGATGTGATGCTGATTGCCTCTACAATTGGTCAAGAGTTGAATATACCTCCTGCACGAATTAGTGCGGCAATCCAATTATTAGATGAGGGTGCTACGGTGCCGTTTATTGCGCGCTACCGCAAAGAAGCGACGCAACACTTAAATGACACAGAGCTGAGAAAAATTGCTTATCGATTAAGTTATTTACGTGAATTGGCTGAGCGACGCGCGACGGTATTGTCGAGTATTCGTGAGCAAGGATTGTTGACGGCGCCTTTAGAGCAGGCCATTTTAGAGGCTGCCAGCAAAACGCGCTTAGAGGATTTATATTTGCCCTATCGACCCAAGCGTCGCACCAAAGCGCATTTGGCCAAAGAAGCGGGATTAGAGCCTTTGGCAGAAGCGTTATTGCGCGACGCAAGCATCGAACCACAAAGCCATGCACTCACGTTTGTGAATCCGGAACTGGGCGTGACCACGCCGGAAGAAGCCCTGGAAGGTGCGCGACAAATTCTCATGGAACGTTTTGCGGAAGAACCCGATGTTTTAAGAGAGTTGCGTGAGTATTTATGGCAGCATGCTGTTTTGACTGCTCAAGGTGTAAAAGGCGCTAAGAGTACGAAAAAGAACCCCATCCATAAATTTGCAGATTATGTGAATTTTTCTCAACCTATTCGAAAAATTCCATCTCACCGAGCATTGGCGCTGTTTCGAGGCCGTAAAGAAAACGCGCTGACCTTGGCGCTGACCCTTCCTGACCATCCCCACATTGGTGAAGAAATCATCTGTCGGTATTTCCAGATTACCACGCAAGTCACCCCAGCATTGGCTTGGTTGATGGAAACTGTGCGTTTGGCATGGTCTACTAAATTATGGTCTAAATTAGAATTGGAATTATTTAATCGTTTGCGCGAATTTGCAGATGAAGAAGCGATTGATGTATTTGCCAAAAACCTGCGCGATTTGTTATTGGCAGCGCCTGCGGGTGCCAGAGTCATCATGGGCCTTGATCCTGGCATAAGAACTGGGGTTAAGGTCGTGGTGGTTGACCAAACCGGCAAAGTATTGGATTACGATACTGTATTTCCTTTGCCACCGCAGTCGGCTTGGCATGAAGCCATTACAGCCTTGGCTAAGCTTGCCATGAAATATCATGTGGATTTGATCAGTATTGGCAATGGTACCGGTTCGCGTGATACCGAGCGCTTAGTAGTGGAGATGATCACGATGTACCCTGATCTTGCCTTGACCAAAGTGTTGGTCAGTGAAGCGGGGGCTTCGGTATATTCTGCTTCGCAATTGGCGGCAGACGAGTTTCCTGATTTGGATGTCACCTTGCGCGGTGCTGTTTCTATTGCGCGTCGATTACAAGATCCTTTGGCAGAATTAGTAAAAATAGAACCCAAATCGATTGGGGTAGGACAATACCAACACGATGTAAATCAATCACGTTTGGCGCGATGTTTGGATGCTGTGGTAGAAGATTGTGTGAATGTGGTGGGAGTCGACATCAACCGGGCCTCGGTCTCACTACTGTCACATGTGTCAGGATTAACTGAGTCTTTGGCTAAGCAATTGGTCCAATATCGCGATGAACATGGCATGTTTTCTGATCGAGAAGCTCTAAAAAATATTCCGCGTATGGGCGCTAAGACCTTTCAACAAGCTGCAGGATTTTTACGGATTACCCAAGGGGCTAACCTTCTTGATGCCTCAGGGGTACATCCCGAGTCTTATCCTGTTGTGGAACGTATTGTGCAAGATACAGGCCTGAGTTTGGCTGATTTGATGGGCAATACTGCTATTTTAAATGCTTTAGAGGCGTCGCGGTACGTGGATGAACAGTTTGGATTGGCCACAGTGCAAGACATTATAGCGGAACTTGAAAAACCAGGGCGCGATCCGCGGCCTCGTTTTAAAACAGTTGCCTTCAAAGACGGGATCAATCAGGTCGCTGATTTACAGCTTGGGATGGTATTAGAGGGTGTGATTTCCAATGTCACTCATTTTGGCGCTTTTGTGGATATTGGTGTGCATCAAGATGGATTGGTTCATATTTCTGCGATCACGGATCGATTTATTCGTGATCCACGTGAAATCGTCAAGGCGGGCGATATTGTTACGGTGAAGGTCATTGAAGTAGACAAAGAGCGCAATAGAATTGGTTTGACGATGAAACTGAAAGAAGAACAACAGGCGCAGCCGTTGCCTAAAAAAGACGTGACGTCGAAACAAAAATCTACTCCCAAAGAACCGCCGAGAACATCAAAACCTAAGCCCAAGACTAAACCTAAGCAATCTGAGCAGCATACAGCACCTCCAGCCCGCGCAAAAACGGTGTTTAATACCGCTATGGCGGATGCATTGTCCAAATTGAAACGAGAAATGGAGTCCTAATGACCCCAAAAGGTGAACTGGCGATCCAAACCCTAGCGATGCCCTCTCATACCAATTCTGGGGGGGATATCTTTGGAGGGTGGTTGGTCTCACAAATGGATTTGGCGGCAGGTATTTTGGCCAAGCGTGTGTCAAAAGGCCGTGCTGTTACGATTGCCATTCACTCAATGACGTTTCTCAAACCGGTACACGTAGGCCATTTGGTCAGTTGTTACGTTCATCTGGTGTCTGTGGGCACCACATCTATGACGATCGAAGTGGAAGCATGGACCGAAGATTTAGCCGAGGCAAAGAAAGAAAAAGTAACCGAGGGAGCGTTTGTTTTTGTAGCGATTGATGCGCAGGGCAAAAGCAGAGAAATTTCAAAATGACCGCTTCTATAAAAAAATTGAATCAGTGGATCACCACTATCGCTGGTTTTATTCAACATGATCAAGATATTGCGCCTGATTGCTACACCCATTTTATAGATAATCCTGAGCTGGCCATACAGATCATTGATGTGATTGAGGGGTTGGATGAACGTCGTGTAGATGCTAATCCATCGCGCTATACGGCCTGTATTTTTGTGCTAGATATTTGTGTGGCCAAATTGCAAACTGCCAGTGAATCTTCTTCTAAATTAGCGGATAAAACCTTGAATCAGTTGATGTCCCGTTTGGCGGATGCGATTCTTAGTCGCAAGCATACATTGAGCTTTTGGTTGCCTGTATTGAATGCTTTTTATGAAGTGCATGTGGAGTTATCTGCTGAGTTGAAAGATGCGTATTTGACTCTTGCCAACCAAGAAAGTCTTGAAACCTTGGATGATGAGGTGACGCATTTAAGTTCCATTCGCGATTTGATTGCGGAATTATCAGACTTGAGCGTGTTTGATATTGCAGAGAATTTTTTTGCGCAAAGTTATGCCATGCCTGCTGATTTTTTTATAGATTTGGTGCTGGATTTATATCATGTTGAGGAAGGGCATGACATCGCGTTGTTGACTTTATTGCATCCGAATAGAGACGTACGTGATGTGGTGGTTTCAACGCTTGATTCCTTGATGCCATCGATTCAAATCAGTTCTATTTCTTTATCTCGTTTACAAATGATCAAACAATGGTATCCACCGGAGTATCATGCCCAATTCAATCATTGGATCACCCTCCAGAGAAAGAAAGGCGTGGTTTTTCATCGTGCGCAAACCGCGAAAATTATGCAACTCAAAGCCAGTGAAATAGACGGGGGTGGCGCGCAGGGTATTTTTATCCATATCCGTAAAAAGAAACAAAATCGGTTATGTGGATTATTACTTAAGCATCATTTGGGCATCAAAGATGCATGGATTACGCCGGTGATTTCTGAGCAAGATGTTCAGCGCTATTATGACGAAGCATTCGACGACTCTATTGTGTTACGTATGATCGATCTGCCCTATTTAACCATGATGACCAATCATTTCTTGGGTTTAACCTTGATGCAAGATGGGATGCCGGACTTGCACTTATTGGAAATTCAAGAAGAACTGGGCATACAGTTTCTGCCCGGTGCGCTGGATGTGGCAGATTTGATGCAACAAATCAGTATTCAAATCAGTCCTTTTACAGCAGAAACCATTCAATCCTCGTTGCGGCGATCAAAGCAATGGCCGAAAACCAAATATTTTATTGACTCTTGGTTTGTAGAAAATGCCATGGTGGATAAATTAGTCAACCAATGTTCGGGATTTTTAGACGGCCACAAAATTTGTGACATCGATCAAGCTGAGACCCGAGTTTTTCAAGAAGAATTTGAGCAACACCGGGATGATTGGTTATTTCATTTTTTATGGGTAGCGCTATGGATGAAAATAGGTGCGCGCCAAACGGAAGTGATGTGGAAAGACAGTTTTATCATTGCGCATATGATTCAGTCCGGAGAACCTTTGACTGAGATTCCGCTGATGCATGCCATTTGTAGAAAATCCGTGCTCAATAGTATTGACACCATGCATGAACGTCGTACTCATTTGAGTTGATGGGCGTAAGTAGTTGAATTTTTGTGGAGAAGGGTGAAGGTCTTGGAAAAACTCGTTCTATGTGTTGGACCCCAAATAGAACGAGTTGATTTGATTATACGAAATTATAATGAATACCAAACAGGATTGTATCCAAAGTAGGTACTTGCAGGTTGATTGAGCCAGATACCAGTGTCAAATCTCCGCGCGGTAACCGTATCTCTGAATTTCCACCGGGCACGCTTGAGCCAAAAACATGCATATAAGACAAAGAAAGATCCAGACTTTGGGTGATAGCGTATTTACCACCGACTTTAAGTTCAGGCAGAACCGCTGTATGGGAGGTACGAAGTGTGCCTGATGCGTTGATATTGATGGCATCAAGTAGACTTGCATTAACACTTCCGCTCCCTTTGGTCCACATGGTTTCTATCATCATGCCAGCTTCGCCAAACAAGGTAACCTGATTTTGAGTATAAGACAAACCACCTAAAATATCGGCGCCTAGAATTGTATTGGTGGAGGTTCCTGACATGGTTGCCGACAATAAACCATTGGATGCGCTAGCGATATTATCAGTTGTTTTACTTTGTCCATAATAACCATAACCGGCTTCAAACGTTAAGCCTAAATTGTTTCGCCATTCACGGTTGGCTCCAAATCCAACTCGACCACCCCAAGGCTGCTGGCTGAATTGAGCAGTAGGAGCGCTGCGGTTGATGTCCGACCAGGTATAGCTTCCTTCAAAACTAGCAAATGGAACATACACATGTGGCGCGCTGGACACATCGCCCATGGTACCTGCTTGCGCAACACCACTTAATAACAATAATGCGATCGTTTTTATGTTCAATTTAGGGCGTGTTTACAATTCATCCCCGACGCCTACGTGCCGCGGCATGTCCGCGGCATCCAGACGATCTAAGTCAACGACAAATATCCTCATACAGATCACGCCAATCTGGGTTTAGGGACTCAATTAAATTTAACTTCCACTGACGGCACCAATTTTTGAACCGTTTTTCTCGTCGAGCAGCCTCAATATATGTCGCATGGATTTCATAATAGACCAATATATGCACATTATACTTGGCCGTAAATCCTGGAATCACGTTACTTTTGTGTTCCCATGTTCGCTTAATTAAATCAGACGTTGAACCAGTATACAGAGTGCCATTACGGCCACTTGCCATAATATAAGCATAAAACGATTTCATCTCTCTTCCTTGTCAGAGTATTGGACTCAACGCGATAATATCACTTTAATTTTACTGGTTACATGGGGAGCCAAATGTATGAGCATGCCATCGCAAGCATAGATGCATAGTTTCACTTCAACTTATCGTATCTTGTGGCAATGGCTCTAAAATGTTTAAGTCGAGCAAATACATTTTCAACTAAATGCCTGTATTTATACAAACACCAATTCGATTGGAAGGCCATATGCATCAACGGCCATATGAATCTTGGTTGTATTCCCGCCAACGGATTTTCCAATGGCCTGATTTTCTTCTCCGCCAGCACCTGAGCTATGTTGATGCGCTCTAACGACGCTCCCATCAATAAACTTTCATTCTAAATCAGGCTCTTGTACGAGATCTTTAAAAATCTTCATCAACTTGTCTTTTGAAGACCAACGATTGAATTGCTGATAAATAGAATGCCAGCATCCAAATTCTACAGGTAGGTCTCGCCAAGGGCAGCCAACGCGCATGCAGTATAACATTGCTTCAACTATCATACGAAGATTAGGCTTGTTATAAATATGATGCTGTAGCATGATCTCCTTTAGCTTTGACCACAGCTCGTCACCGAGCATTAGTCTAGCCATTGCAAACTCGTTTTATATTTGACGTTAGAATCGTTATATGACGCGTTTGCTCTTATTTATCAATTGAATGAGTAATTAAATTGCTTCTGTTTTAATTTGACCATCTCCTGGATGCCGCGGCACGTAGGCGTCGGGGATGAATTGTAAACACGCCCTATTCTTCCTTGTTTAAAAAATTAGTTTCAAACTCGGCTACATACGAGTTTCTGCTGGCAGTAACCTTATCCACAGTAGCAAAAAGATTTTTTCAAATCAACAACTGTGTTATTTTAATGCAACTAATGATCTGCAAAAAAACAAGATATTGAAAAGACTGCTCAAGTGATCTAAAATGGATCACTAAATTGGAGATTATATGCGGGCTTACACAGAATTTTCTTTAAAAAGCATTTGTAATGCGGCTGATTGTATCAGCGAAATACTGCCACAAAATCGCAATTATTTATTTTCGAAAACATTTGGTGAGCATATGCTATCTTTCGAGAATCGTAAAAAATTGCCCAGAGATTATCGGTTAGGTGGGTGGCGGTTTTTGGTTTCAGTGCATCCTGATGATATTGAACAGGCTTGGGCTTTATTGACCCCCATTCTATTTGAAAAAAAGGACGGGGTATTAAAGTTTGACTTTATAAACTTATATGATGGTGACGACAAACGTGCGCTGAAACATCATTATCAGCTTATCATTCATACATTTGCAGATGGTTTGTCTTCTTACAAACAAAACACGCAATCTTTGTTGGATATTTTAGGAGAAATCGAATGGATTTTATCCAGTGCTCACATCCGAGTGTCTCCCAAACAACCTAAATCTACAAGGCAAGTACTTGGCTCGAACTATGTTTCTATGCGTAACGTGTATAGTGCTGTGAAAGATGCAAAATATACAGAAACCGGCGCCCTTATGCCGTTGTCATCACGCAGAGCTCAAGTGGCCAATGAAGACTGTCCTTACAATCCTTACGATCTTGCTGATCCTTACGCAGCACTTGACTTACGCGCATACAATCCAGGCGACTTGTCTGAGAATAGATACGGCGTGTTTCATAACAGCACGTCCGGTTTGACCACATTGTCTGCACACTCATCCAGCCCATTGCTCACTCCCGATCATTTGGCGCTTTCTGATGGCACCACGGATGATGCCAGTTGTATCATCAGCATTTGAGCATCCATATTATCTTGAGCCAAGCGAAGATCTTTCGTTTCGGCTCAGGACGTGTTGTTTGAAGCACATGGTGAAACAAGTGCAGGAGTTTAACATTTAATCAAGAGATAGAGGTTTTGCATAAATCCTGATATAAAAAGTCATTCACTAGTGAGTTAAATATCGTATAACATCAATGAATGCCCCCGTTTACTGACAAACCATGTTAAAACAATTGCTTTTCATCACCTTTATTCTGATTGTAGCCTGTGTGTTAGTGTATCCTCTGCAGCGTTATTTTATTTATTTGCCGTCCAAAGAAAAACCCACGCGATCTCAGTTTGGTGCAGAAGATATGCAGGAGATTCGGTTGCATACCGCAGACGGATTAGATCTTTATGCTTGGTATAAACCAGCTCAGGGACATAAACCTGTGATTTTATATTTACACGGCAACGCGGGTCATATCGGGCACAGAATGCGCTTAGTTAGGCAATTTTTGACTTCAGGCTTTGGTGTGTTGATGCTGGAGTATCGTGGATACGGGGGCAATCCTGGAAAGCCCAGCGAACTAGGGTTGTATGCAGATGGTCGAACAGCGTTACAGTACCTGCAAGCACAAAAACCTGAGTCTATCGTGTTGTTCGGAGAGTCTTTGGGAACAGGCATTGCCACACAATTAGCGATAGAATTTCCAATATGTGCCTTGGTTTTGCAGGCACCGTATACCTCATTGACAACGGTTGCTAGGTATCACTACCCTTGGGTGCCTATCTTTTTAATGGATAAATTTGATTCGTTGGCCCGTATTCATCACATCCCTGTTCCGTTACTGATTTTGCATGGTCAGCTGGATAAGGTGGTACCCTTTTCACAGGGAAAGGCTTTGTATGAAAAAGCGCCTCATCCTAAAGAGTTTCGGGCGTTTCCTGATCGAGGTCATCATGATTTGTGGGATGAGTCTTACGCGTATACTATTGAAAAATTTATCATGAGTCATTGTGGCGAACGGTAGGATGGCAAAGCCACATATGTTTCCATAAGTGACATTTAAATTGTTATTTTACCATGATGTGCTATAAATAAACTATTAAGATCTGTTTGGTAACTCCCCACGTCATCCCGAGCGCAGCGAGGGATCTCCTGTCGTGTGGC
>CAZVEH010000024.1:0-35324 GCA_964625775.1 uncultured Legionella sp.
TAAATTTGAGACTTACAATCCCTCGCTACGCTCGGGATGACGTGGGGAGTTACGAGTGTTATTAAGGATGCTAACGAAAAAAATACATACCTTTGATGATTAAAATGCCCAGCTATAATATGATCATAAAATGATCTTAAAATCACAAAAATAACTATGATGATCCGTTTTGGATCTGTATAATGATCGTTTTTAATACATAGGATCATATAAAAATGCAAAATAAAGATTCACTAGACTCATATACACCTGATAAAAAAGAGACCATGAATTGGTTTGAAGGACTACTTTACGGTCGCTTAGATGCGTGGATTGGCCCCTTCCCGCACCAAGATCAAGGTGCTTATGTGGATATGAAACGAACACCTTATCGTAACATTATATTACATACGGTCCATGATATTGATAGAATTTGTACAGAAAACAGAGAATACAAGTTGAGATTTGTTGTAACAGGGGATTACAAAATGACTTTGGCTGAGTGCGGAACGCCTAGTTATACTTTACCCGATCATCTGGAAATGACCGAAGATAAAGATTGTCTAGCCGCTGGATATCTGTATATTGATTGGCCTGTTAGACGGATAAAAGGAATTCAGAGTGGTTGTCTTGAATATAAAACAGATTTTGCTAGTTTGATTTGGCCTTTGCTTATTTTGTTCAACAATTCCGAACAGATGTTTAATCAAAGAATACGCATTTCTAACGTAGCTTACGATGAAGCACGTTATCCTGATTATTCTAGTTTTTCCGTCTCGTTTCGTGATTTAAAACTTTGTCTAACGAAAGTTTTAAATGGTTTTACTATAACTGAGGGATCTGCAATTAAATCAGCCTATGATGTGAACAGAGATGCGCAACCTTCTGTGATCAGCCGACAACGCGAAAGAAGTTTCGTTCAAATACCTCTCTTTCCTATTGCAATCAGTTCGGTTGATTCTGACCCCGAACAAGAGGGCAGTCACACTACTATCGAGCGATCCTCTTCAGAAAGTAGCTTAGAACTCGCTTCGAGTACTCGCAGTTTAGTAGGACGCAATTCGATATTTTCCTTGTTTACGTCTAATGAGTTTTCTGCAGCGTGCGCAGAAGCATCAGCAGCCGTCAGAAAAAGACGGTCTGAATTGGCAGCAGAAGGCGAAAGGGCTAGTTCAATTCCAAAAATTTAGTAATCTTGCAAACAATCAAGCGCATCTTCTAATAAAAGATGCGTTTTTTGTTGTTGAATATCCATCAATTTGTGTTTCCATAAGCGGGCATTAGGTAATGCGTGCATCATATTCATAAGCGGCTTCAATTGAATACTCCAGGGCACTGATTGATCTTGAATGGATACTAAATACTCACAATATTCTCTGGCCGCATCATAGCGAGATTTTAAAGATGAGTCCGGGTACAAAGCGTGATGAATCTGTGCAATTGCATAGGGATGATCGCAGGCTAATCGACCTAACATAACACCGTCTACTTGTTGTAAGTGGTGCTTAACCTCTTCGGTACTCGTGATATTACCGTTGATGACGATGGGTATGTGTGGCAATTCTTGTTTGAGTTGATATACATAAGCATACCTAACTGGTGGAATAGTGCGATTTTGTTTGGGACTCAAACCATTTAACCAGGCTTTACGAGCATGAATAATCAATTTGTCGCAACCAGCCTCTAC
The DNA here is from genome assembly GCA_964625775.1 of uncultured Legionella sp. Taxonomy (GTDB): domain Bacteria; phylum Pseudomonadota; class Gammaproteobacteria; order Legionellales; family Legionellaceae. Next base: position 1,667 of record CAZVEH010000024.1, read on the forward strand.
CAAGTGATAAATAAAACTCGCAAAAAATGGATAATCATCTTGCTGATCAATACCGATCCTAGTTTTTGCAGTGATAGGTAAATCAATATGTTGTTTTAACTGCCTAATGATCGTGCCGACTAGAGCTGGCTCTGCCATCAAACAGGCGCCAAATTGTCCGGAACGCACGCGATCACTTGGGCAGCCTAGATTTAAATTAATTTCATCATAACCCAAAGTTTGGGCTTGTACGGCCGCGCGTACCAGGGCATCTGGATCTGCGCCACCCAATTGCAGTGCCAGAGGGTGTTCCATTGCGGAGTAATACAAACTACGCTTGGGGTTGTGCTCAATGGCTGGCGTGGTCTGCATCTCAGTATAGAGTAGGGCCTGAGGTGCTAGCAAACGCATCATTACCCGAAAGTGCGTATTGGTCCAATCAATCATTGGTGCTATTGACAGTTTTGCTAGCAAGGAAGTCGTCATAACGTGTTCAGTTCAAGTCATGCATGATATTATACGCTTTTTATCTTTATGTGTAACTAGTCACCTTTTCGCCCCAAGGAGCAGTTTTTGCGGGGTATCGAAGGGTTATACCTTTATAAAGTTAAGCCTTCGAGACGAATGCTCCGCATCCTCCTCAGGCTGAACGGTTCTGGTGGGTGAGCAGTTACATTCTTATTGGTTATAATTTGTTCCAAATATCAGCCTTCACCCCTTGGTGGTGGAAGGCACCTGGAGAGTCGGTGAGGTAAGTTCTATGTTTGATCATATATTGGATCTTCCGCAAAACGCTGTTGAGTTGGTCAAATCCTATTTATTAGGATTGCAAGGATCACTGTGTAAGGAATTTGAAGAATTAGATGGGAAAGGTAGGTTTTTGAGTGATCGTTGGACGCGTCCAGAAGGCGGAGGCGGAGATACGCGGGTTATGAATCATGGTGTGATTTTTGAAAAAGCAGGTGTTAATTTTTCGCATGTGACTGGACTTAATTTACCCAAATCTGCTACTGCGGCACGCCCGGAACTCGAAGGCTGTTATTTTGAAGCATTGGGCGTTTCGGTGGTACTTCATCCCCATACGCCTTTTGTACCTACTACTCATGCTAATGTACGTTTTTTTATTGCAAAAAAACCTGACGGTAGCGCAATATGGTGGTTTGGTGGTGGATTTGATCTCACGCCTTATTATGGTTTTGAAGAAGATTGTCGACATTGGCATCGCACAGCCAAAGCCGCTTGTGATCCGTTTGGTTCGGAGTTATATCCGCGTTTTAAATCTTGGTGTGACCGCTATTTTTATATCAAACATCGACAAGAAGCTCGAGGTATTGGCGGATTATTTTTTGATGATTTTCATGAAAAAAGCTTTGATCATAGTTTTGAACTCATGCAAAGTGTAGGTAATCATTTTATTTTAGGATATGCGCCTATTGTCCGGAAGCGTCACATATTGCCATTTACTCATGAACAAAAAGCATTTCAATTATATCGTCGTGGTCGTTATGTCGAATACAATTTGGTGTACGATCGCGGTACTTTATTTGGTTTGCAATCCAACGGACGCACTGAATCGATCTTGATGTCACTGCCCCCGGAGGTGCATTGGCGGTATGATTGGGCTCCTGAACCTAACACGCCAGAGCATCAACTATACACAGATTTTTTACCCGTGAGAGAATGGATATGAATATAAAAGAAACCTTTATTCGCTTGGCTTTGGAGTGTGACGTTTTGCAGTTTGGCGAGTTTACGCTCAAATCTGGTCGCCAAAGCCCTTATTTTTTTAATGCAGGTTTGTTTTATGATGGAAGGGCGTTGCATCAAGTGGGGCAATGCTATGCACAGGTATTGGTAGATCATCATATTCCGTGTCAGCAATTATTCGGCCCTGCCTACAAAGGACTCCCTCTTGCTACAGCTACAGCCATTGCTCTGGCGGAGCAAGGCATCAATGCGACTGTAACCTTTAATCGAAAGGAAACCAAAGATCATGGGGAAGGGGGTATATTGATCGGCGCTCCGTTAAAAGGGGACACCGTAGTTATCGATGATGTGATCACTGCCGGAACGGCTTTTCGGGAGGCAGAGAGATTGATCAAAAGTCAGGACTCACGAGTGAGTGCTGTAGTGGTTGCTCTAGATCGTTGTGAGCGTGGAATAATTGGTGCGCAATCCGCTCTCGATGATATCAAAGCCACGGGCGTAGAGGTCTTGTCTATTATTGATTTACACGATTTGATTGCGTATTTGGATGATCATGGGTACTCAGAAAGAGCCCAGACGCTGCGCAATTATCTGGCTGTTATGTGATTTAATTAAAAATTTTGACAGCCGTTAGAGGACAGACTGTAGTTGCTTCACTAAGAACAGTATAATTTGGAAGTGAAAGGATTTTAACTGCTACATTCAGTTCATTGTTACGTGTAATTTTATAGACCACATGTTCTATAATAGGTTGATTCATATACTCAGGATGCGTCATGCTTAATGGACTGTTGGAAAACTGCAGATCTTGTTTACGTAATGCTATGGTTTGTGTTTGGGTGTAAACAACCGCATCCGTCATAGAGAGCTTGGGTTCGCAACCATTGAAATTAATGAGTAACTTAATAGGGAAACCATGACTGATACTATTGTATATTTCGGTAAAAGAAGTTAACTCTCGGGCGTGTGCTGGTATTAAAAAAAACAAAGAAAATATCATCCATAATTTTTTCACGTGAAAACCTTTGTAGATTACTAAAGAGTTTGATAGTTTTATCATGTTATGAATGGATTCTCAACTGTTGGGTTTTACCGCAGATCGAGCCTATGTCGTCACTGAGTTAAAGTTCAATTAAAATCAAATCAATTTCACATGTTTTTAGACCTCAAGTTGCCACTCCAATATCATTTATTTTTAGGTGTGGGTACGTCTGGGGCATTATCTTCTAACGAATCGTGTTTAAGGTGTTTTTTCCATTTTTCTTGTATGACTTTTGCTGATGAATGCATTTGATCTTCTCTGTTTCGAATTGCTTCTTGTCCTGTTTTTAGCCAAGAAAGATCATTTTTTTTGCTTTTTCCTACAGAAAGAGCCTGGTATTTTTCTATCGTTGTATAAGATGCTACGGCCATTGGTGATTTAAAATTCAAATCAAGACTGTTATTTTTGAATGAGCAGTCTTCTACAGAATTATTAAGACCATCTCCATAAAAATTTTCTACAATTTTATTGATTGCACCACTAAATAACATGACAGAATCACGTATTAAAAGACTTTTTTCTTCCTCTGAATAAGAGTCCAAATTGGTGATATAGGCTCTAAAATCTGTTATGGTCATATAAGGATTGGACGCTTTTAAGGTCTTCATTAAAGGTTTATTACTGTAATAGAAATTTACAATGGGGTGAGAAGAGGGGATAGGGAAGTCAACCAGCGTACGAAAAATTTTTTCAGAATATACATAATTTATATGGTTTTTAATAGGCATGAGCATTTGTTCTACATCGGGACTTGCCGTATTATTGTGATCAACACTGATTCCAAGAATATCATTACTACAGGCTAGATAATCTTCTAAAATTCCTATATTCATAATAATAGGTCCCTTGATTGGAATGAACTCCGGAAGTTTGTCTGTGTATATTTCTGTATCAAAATCTGAATAGGTTCCTTTCTCTAATACAGGAATAATTAATCGAGTAATATCGCTTGCCGCAGCTAAGTTTCCTCCTTGCTTTTTCATATGGGCATCTAATTCTATTTGTGCGATTTGATGCATTCGTTTATCAATAGGTGTTTTGCATGCCGACAAAAGTTCTGTATCAAAATCTAAGGGCTCAAATTTGTGTTTTTCACAAAATGATTGTAATTTTTTCAGGCTGGTGGGCGTCAACATCTTAGAGCTATACAGGAAGGTCATTTTTGCTTTTGGATTGAGGCTGCGAAATTGCACCATGCGCAATTGATTTTCTTCATTTAAAAATACATCAGGATTTCCACTGAACCAAATTCTAACATGTTGTTGCGTATTAAACTGGTATGCCATGATCAAAGCCTCATGTAATTAACTATTAAATTAATTATAGTTCATGATTACCATTTCATATAAAGCGGCTTGCTCTGTTTCTGATAAAATGGTTGGTTTTTCGTCAGTAAATTGCGTATGAGGGTGTGAATTATAGCGTTAAAAATAACAATTCTGGAATTGATGAACTGTTACCAAGCCTTGGTAATATTATTGCGTGTTTCTTCTTGGCAATGAATAGATAAAATGATACGGTTCAATCAAATTATAGTAATTACGGCATTCAATGAGACGATTTTTTTCAGAATACAAAACGCAAAGAAAATTATTATTGTTGAGCATGGATTGGACGAGATCCAAAGATCCAGCCATGTCTTTAGGACAAGCATCTATTCTTGCAAATTTATATAGACATAAACTTTCAGTCTACCCAAAAGCCTGGTCCGTTAATCATCCCTCTTTTGATTATCAGGATGTTTACAAATTTGTAATGGCAAATGTAGATATGACAACAGATCTGGCATTGGGGGCATATGTTTGGCATGAACCTCAAACGCAACAACTACTGAGTGATTTGAAGAAAAATAATTTTCCCGGACGTATTATTGTAGGCGGGCCCCAGGTAAGTTACACGAAAGCTAATATTGAACACTTTTATCCTCAGGCGGACATATTTATTAGAGGCTATGCTGAAGAGGCTTTGGCTCAATTGTTAATTTCCACAGAAGAAAAACCAGATATACTTGGCGTGCATTATGCCGGTGATAAAGATTTGGGTATATCTGCGAAAGTAGATATCGAATCGTTGCCTTCTCCATTTTTGACTGGAATCATTCCACCTCAACCATTTATTCGATGGGAAACACAACGAGGTTGCCCTTTTAGATGTTCATTTTGCCAACACAGAGAGTCAGATAGCAGCATGAAACGTCGCCAATTTTCACATTCTCGTATTATGGGGGAGGTTGATTGGATTCTTGAGCATGACATTATTAGTGATATTGCGGTATTAGATCCAACTTTTAATTCCGGCCCCTATTACTTACAAATCTTGGAAGCATTAATTACGGGAAAATATCGAGGTAAATTAGCGTTGCAGTGTCGTGCAGAAATGATTAATAGCGAATTCTTATCTTTGATAGAAGAATTGAATAAAACTGCTCATGTTGTTTTGGAAATTGGCTTGCAAACGGTTAATAAAGAAGAACAAAGGTTGATTCAAAGACCTAATAATGTCATTAAAATAGCGCAAGTATTCAATGACATTAAAAAACGCAAAATTGACACGGAAGTTTCATTAATATTTGGACTACCACATCAAACAGTTGAGTCTTTTCAACATTCTATTCAATTTTGTAAAGATCTGGAGATCCCAACAATTTATGCTTATCCATTAATGTTGTTGCGAGGAACGCCATTACATGACAATAAAGAGAAACTAGGATTGATTGAAAGTACTGACATAACAATCAATATAGATAGAGTACAACAAAATATTCCCCATGTTGTTGCCAGCCCAAGTTTTACATATGATGACTGGTATACCATGTCGAAAATTGCTGAATCTCTTGATTCTTATAATCGAGAAAATGCGTTTAAAATTAAGCGAGCCTTCTCTCCCAAAATCACAAATACTCTTCAGCACACTTTGTGGCAACAGGCGTATAAAGAAGATGGTAATCGCTCATTGTATTCTAATGATGAAAAGCCTACCTATTAATAAGTTGGGATTTAAGCAAAGCATCGCGCTAGCTATATTGAGGAAGATTTCTCCGATGGCAAGGTAACGCATTCGCGTTCAACTGCACTTTATCTTTTCGGTGGATAAAATCATTGATTTGGATGTAATAATAAACAATGTTAGGGCCATGATATGGCTGGGGTCAGTAGGTGGTTGGGAATGGTCAACAGCAGGAGTCGCTCCACATAGATCTAACACTCAGGAAGATTAACAGCCAATCCGCCTAATGAGGTTTCTTTATAAATCGTATTCATGTCTTTGCCGGTTTGTTTCATGGTCTGTATGACTTTATCTAGTGAAATTTTATGTTCTCCGTCACCCATGAGGGACAAACGTGCTGCATTGACTGCTTTAACGGCGCCCATTGCATTACGCTCTATGCATGGCATTTGCACCAAGCCCATCACAGGATCGCAAGTCATGCCCAAATGATGTTCCATAGCTATTTCTGCAGCGTTTTCAATTTGCTCTAGACTGCCACCTAAAACTGCTGCCAATGCGCCTGCTGCCATTGAGGATGCGGCACCTACTTCTCCTTGACATCCAACCTCTGCACCTGAAATAGAGGCATTCATTTTATACAGCATGCCAATCGCAGCAGCCGTTAAAAAATAAGTATATAAATCTTGATCGGATGTTTTATGGTGAGCATCGCGAAGATATTGAAAAACTGCGGGGATAATTCCCGCCGCACCATTGGTGGGTGCGGTAACAATACGACCACCTGCAGCATTTTCTTCATTGACGGCCATTGCATACATGTTTAAGCGACTCATTATATCTGAGTGCTCGAATACAGAAGCGATGCCACCTTTTTGTTGTAATTGTTGAAACAACAAAGGGGCACGTCGTCTGACATGTAAACCGCCAGGTAGAATGCCAGTATGTTTGCATCCATTTTCGATACATTGACTCATGACTGCTGCAATATTTTTTAAGCCGTTATAGATGTCACCTTCCGAACGCCATGTGAGTTCATTTTTGAGCATTAAGTCCGCAATGGTCATATCGTGTGCATGACATAACTCTAATAACTGCTTAGCATTGCGAAATGCATAAGGCAGGGAATGGCTCTCGGACTGTGGATGATCATACTCCTCATCAGTTACGATGAATCCACCGCCAATGGAATAATAAACTTGACTCGCTAGACAAACTTTATCTGCGTTATAAACTAAAAACTGCATACCATTGGTATGTTTCGGTAGGATCTTTTTCTGAAAAAAAATAAAATCGTGCTGCATATCGAATGCAATAGGGTGCTTGCCAAGCAAATTTAAGATTCGGCTGGCGATGATGTCTTTCTTACGTGGAATCATCGCATCTGGTTCAACATGCTCTGGATCTTGGCCTTCCAATCCGTTGAGTATCGCTGTATCTGTGGCATGTCCTACGCCGGTAAGTGCTAAAGAGCCATATAACTCAATTCGAATGGTGTGTACTTGATCTAAAACGGCTCTGGTCTCCAGGCTATTCACAAATGCATTCGCGGCTAACATCGGACCCACGGTATGGGAGCTCGAAGGACCAATGCCGATTGAAAATAAATCAAATACGCTGATGCTCATGACTGTATTCCCTTAAGAATTTAGAACAGTATAGATAATTTAGCAAAAAAGTGAAATCACAGAGTGCTTTTTAAATGCAAGATACGCCCGTACGCTTCATCTATTCTAGATCTTTGAATATGTCCTAGGTCGACTTCAGACTCAATCATATCAACCAATTCTTTGGGATTTTGTGCAATAACCGGTAATTGATTACCAAAAATAAACATATCAACACCCGCATTGATGCCCATCGCAAGTGCTTCTTTCACACCAAAATTGTCTGCGATCGCTTTCATTTGTATATCATCGGTGATGATAACACCTGAAAATTGTAAGCGTTCTCTTAAAAGATGCGTCAATATACGGTGAGAAAGTGTTGCTGGCAGACCTGAGTCATCAAGGCGGCGATTCACGATGTGGGCAGTCATCACAATGCCACACCCCTTTTTAGCGAATAGTTTTTGATAAGGCACCAATTCATCTTCTTGCCAAACATCGGTACTGTCTACAAAACCCAAATGTGAGTCAGAGGTTGAACTGCCGTGACCAGGAAAATGTTTATAAGCACATTGAATATGTTGGGCTAAATACTGTTGTGCGTAAACATCGGCATAGGTGGTCACAGTGATGGGATTAGTAGAAAAACTGCGATTTAGCCCGCCAATAATTGGGTTGGAGGGATTTAAGTTTACATCAACAACAGGTCCCAAATTCAAATTAAAGCCAGCTGATTTTAGAGTGTTAGCCATGGCATGCGCTTGTTGCTCTGCGTCCATCATACTCAGTTGACCTACGTCAGCAGCAGACAAAGTGGGCGGAAAACCATAGGTCTCTTTCAATCGATTCACCATACCCCCTTCATAATCCACGGCAATGAGTAACGGCGTCTGTGGTCGTTGATGAGACTTATTGGCTTTGCGGTTATAATACTGCAGATCACTCGTAAGCTTTTGAACTTGTTCAGGACTTTCAATATTTTTATTGAAGTTGTCTTGACGTTTATTAAAATCAAACAAAATCACACCACCGATATGGTTTTCATGAATCGCTTTTACAATCCAAGACTCATCATCCACTGTCTTACCATCAAAACCAATAATGAGCATTTGGCCAATTTTGTCACGCAAGCTTAAGGCTGGTGCATCTAATGAATAACCCCACAACAATCCGCACAACAGGATCAAATAGGGAATACTTGCTGGTCGTCTTGGGCATCTGAGATTCATGCTTCTGTCTCAGGTTTATTGCACGTTTCAATCGCCTCAATTTTAAGTCGATGTTGTTGAAGTTTTTCAAGAGCGAGCTCGGCTTGTTCGCGTTTCTCTTTCATACTTGCAATGAGCTCAGAGGGGGCTTTGTCGGTAAAATTGCTAGAATTTAATTTACTTTGAGCATATTCAATATCTTTACGCAATTTTCCTAGTTCTTTGTCCAGTCTAGCTAACTCAATATCTTTGTCGATCAAGCCAGCCATAGGAATTAAAATTTCCACACTACCGACCAAGGTCGTTGCGTACACTGCTCGTTCATCATGCTCATGATTCATTTGAATCTGACTGAGCTTTCCCAGTACTTGCAACGTTTTTTGGTGGGCATTAACTTTTTCTTCAAGTTCCGGAGTTAGATGGCGTAGCATGATGGGAATTAGCTTAGCCGGGCTAATGCCTATTTCTGAGCGTAGCGTTCGAATGGCCTGAATCATTGCCTTGATCCATTCAAACTCCTCTTCAGCCGAAGGATGAATGCGTTGCTCATCTACTTTAGGGTAGGCACACAGCATGAGGGTTTCAGAATCATCTGAACTGAGCTTGGTCAGTCTTTGCCATAGCGCCTCTGTGATAAAAGGCATAATAGGATGTAAGAGCTTTAAGATTTGGGTTAATACATGGATGAGAGTACGTCGCGTACCACGTTTGAGGGGGGCACGAGCACTGTCGTCAAACAAAACTACTTTAGATAATTCTAAATACCAATCACAATATTCATGCCAGACAAATTCATATAATTGGTTGGCCAATAAATCAAAGCGATAATTCGCCAAGTGTTCGTGACATTTGCCGATAGTTTTTTGTAGCAACGAAGAAATCCATTCATCGGAGGGACAGTATTGAAATGCGCCATCATCAAAATCACCGTTTTCTTCTGTGGTGCTGATTAAAACATAACGTGCTGCATTCCAGAGTTTGTTGCAGAAATTACGATATCCATCAACGCGATTGAGATCAAAGCGAACTTGGCGACTGTTGGAAGCCAAAGAACAAAATGTGAAACGCAAGGCATCCGCACCGTACGCAGGAATGCCGGCTGGGAATGCTTTTTTGGTTTGTTTTGCGATGCTCTCTTTGACAGAGTTGATCATCAAATTTGCGGTTCTTTTTTCTAGTAACGCCTGTAACTCGATGCCGTCAATGATATCAATAGGATCCAAAACATTGCCTTTTGATTTCGACATTTTCTTGCCTTCGCTGTCACAAATCAGGCCAGTGATCACGACTTCTTTGAATGGACTTTTACCTGTGAATTTAAGCCCCATCATGATCATTCTGGCTACCCAGAAGAAAATGATGTCAAACCCTGTGAATAATACGCTGGTTGGATAAAACTGTTCTAAATCAGGTTTTTTTTCAGGCCAGCCTAAGGATGAGAAGGGCCATAAAGCAGAAGAAAACCATGTGTCTAAAACATCTTCATCCTGCGTTAATGTCACACTAGAATCTAATTTATACTTGAATCGAACATCATTTTCAGTGTATCCCACATACACATGTCCTTGGGTGTCATACCACGCAGGGATGCGATGCCCCCACCATAATTGACGGCTAATGCACCAATCTTCAATGTTTTCCATCCATTGAAAATAAGTCTTACTCCAATTTTCTGGTACGAAACTAATATCTCCTTTGCGAACAGCTTCTATAGCAGGTTTGGCCAGTGGCTTGGTGTTGACATACCACTGATCCGTGAGCAAAGGCTCAATGATGACACCTGATTTTTCTCCGCGAGGAATTTTAGATTGATGGGGCTCTATAGTGACCAACAAATTCAAATCTTTTAAATCTTGGATGATGTGTTCACGTGCGACAAAACGATCCATGGCTTGATATTTTATAGGTGCTTTTTTATTAATAACCCCACTTTTGGTAAATATATTAATCAAAGGCAAATCATGACGTTTGCCCACTTCATAATCATTAAAATCATGCGCTGGGGTTATTTTGACACAACCAGAACCAAATTCTTGATCAACATAGTCATCGGCAATGATAGGAATGGTTCGATCACACAAGGGGAGTTGGACCTGTTGACCGATAAGATGTTTGTAACGGTCATCATTTGGATTTACTGCAACCGCAGCATCACCCAGTAAAGTTTCAGGTCGCGTTGTGGCAACCACAATCGACTCACTAGAATCTACCAAGGGATAGCGAATATGCCAAAGCGATCCTGCCTCTTCCTCGGCAACGACTTCAAGATCTGAAATAGCTGTGCCTAATTTCGGATCCCAATTGACTAAGCGAGTGCCACGATAAATCAGGCCTTCTTCATATAACTGGATGAATACTTTATGGACTGCGGTAGATAAGCCTTTGTCCAAGGTAAACCGTTCACGCGACCAATCTGCTGATGAGCCAATACGACGCATTTGAGAGGTGATTTGCCCGCCTGATTCAGATTTCCATTGCCACACTCGATCTAGGAACTCTTCGCGCGTCATGTCTTTACGAGATAAACCTTGTTTGTCCAGTTGGCTTTCTACCACTAGTTGCGTAGCGATGCCTGCATGATCTGTGCCAGGTTGCCATAAAGTACGACGACCCATCATGCGCTGGTATCGAATCATAGTGTCAATCAGAGTGTGTTGAAACCCATGACCCATATGCAAACTACCTGTTACATTGGGGGGAGGCAGCATGATGCAATAAGGCTTACCGTCACCATGTGGTTCAAAATAACGCTGTGTTTCCCAAAGTTTATAACAGGCTTGTTCGATATCATTTGGCGAATAAGTTTTTTCCACAATGAACTCTATGTATTTCAATTTGTGGCGCATTATACCATTAGCTATTTGAGATCAAAACCACGAATATGGATATCAGCGTGATACAGGCCCTGTTTGTTCTGCTTCGTAATCCTCGTGGCGATGATCGGCAGCCAAATATGTATAAATCGTGGGCACCACAAATAAGGTAAAACCAGTACCCACTATCAATCCGCAAAAAATGACTAGGCCAATATCAAAGCGACTTACTGCGCCAGCGCCTGAAGCAAAGAGTAACGGTAATACACCAAAGACCATGGCTGCTGTGGTCATTAAAATGGGCCGCAGTCGTGTGGCAGCAGCTTCTTCTACTGCACCGCGTCGATCTAATTTTTTTGAACGTTGCAAATGATTGGCAAAATCTACAATCAAAATACCATGCTTGCTGATCAGCCCGATTAAGGTGATCAAGCCAACTTGAGTATAAATATTAATACTGGCAGCGCCAAGATTCAAAGGAATCAGAGCGCCACATATCGACATTGGCACTGCAACCAGAATAACAAACGGATCACGATAGCTTTCGTATTGTGCCGCAAGCACCAAATATATGATGATAATCGCTAGAAAGAACGCCAGAATTAAATTCGAGTTTTCTTGCATGTATTGTCTTGATTGTCCTGCATAATCAATAAAAAATCCTTTGGGTAAAATTTCTTGTGCGGTTTTCTGTAAAAATTCGATGCCTTCTCCAAGGGTTGAGTTGGGTCTAACGATCGCTTGTATCGTAGCCGAATTTAATTGCTGAAAATGGGTGCTGTCGTTGGGGCGCACATTTTTAGTCAGGTGGGTGAATGTGGATAAGGGCACCATATTGCCTGAAGCCGTTCGGATGTTGATTTGGCGTATTTGATCCGGATTTAATCGAAAACGGCGATCAAGTTGCGGGATAACTTGATAGCTTTGCCCCATCATATCGAAATAATTAACACTTCCACCAGACAATGCACTGTTCAAACTGGAACCAATAGTTCGCATATCCAACCCCAAATCTGATGCTTTAGAGCGATTGATGTCTATGATTATTTCAGGATGATTTATTTTAAGAGTATTGTCTAAAAAAACAAATAATCCGCTCTTTTGAGCTTTGTTCAGGATTTTATTAGACACATCTAACAAACTAGTAAAATCAGCTGTTGATTTGACGACAAACTGAACCGGAGGCCCCGAGCCGCCGCCTGGCAAAGCAGGGGGAGTGACTGCAAAAGATTTAAGCCCTGGGATTTGATTTAATTTTGTTTGTAATGGTTTTTTCATACTGGATTGTTTTTGAGATCGCTCGTCCCATGGTTTTAATACAAGTCCGGAATTAGATGATTTGGCATTGATAATAAAAAAATGTTCCGTTTCTGGAAAGCTGCGAAAAATATCTTCAAACGATTTGGTAAATGTTTCGATATAATTAATTGTTGCATATTCTGGCGCCGAGGACATGATATAAAAGAACCCAGCATCTTCCTCTGGCGCTGTTTCTTTTGGAGTATGGGCGTACAAAAAGGGAAGCGCTAATAACACAACCCCTGACAATACCAAAATGATGCTGCGGGTATCTAACAAACTATGTAACATGGTTTTATATCGTTGTTTCAATCGTTTAAAAAAAATATCAATGTATGTTGCAAAACGGCCTGAGCCAATGTCTTTCGTGAGCAGCTTTGAGCACATCATCGGCGATAATGTTAATGCAATTACTCCGGAAATAATCACTGCGCTGGCAAGTGTAAATGCGAATTCTTTGAATAAAGCCCCAGTTAATCCACCCATAAATCCAATAGGGGCATAAACAGCAGCTAGGGTGATTGTCATGGCGATGATTGGCGTGCCTATCTCACGTGCTCCGGAAAGGGCCGCTTGAAACGGTGATCCTCCTTTTTCAATGTGTCGATGAATGTTTTCCAAAACAACAATCGCATCATCTACAACTAATCCAATGGCCAGTACAAAAGCCAATAGGGTGAGTAAATTTAGGGAATAACCGAGTAATAAAATAAAACTACAGACACCCAAAAGGGATAAAGGAATGGTCACTAATGGAATCAAAACAGAACGCACCGATCCAAGAAACAAATAAATGACTAAGATCACAATGACTGCAGACTCAACAATGGCTTCAATCACCTCGTAGATAGATGCTCGAATGTAATTGGTAGCATCGTAAACAATAGTGCCTGATAATTGCGGAGGAAATTGTTGTTGGATACTGGGAAGTAACTTGCGTGTATCTTTAATGACGGTCAACGGATTAGCTGTTGGAGTAGGAGTGATGGCTAAGGAGATGGATTTTCTGCCATCAAATCGAACAGAGGTGTCGTATTTTTCAGAACCTAATTCAACTTTGCCAACATCTGATAATCGGATAATAGCATGCTCATCACTTCTAACGATCAATCGGCTAAATTCTTTAACAGTATTGACGTTGGTTTTGGCATGGATACTGATCGCCACATATTCGCCCTTGGTGCTTCCAGCTGCAGACAGGTAATTATTGTTATCCAATACTTTGTATACATCGGCCGGTGTAACGTTCAAAGCTGCCATTTTGTTGGGATCGAGAAAAACACGCATGGAGTAGGTCTGTCCACCTAATATAGCAACTTGCGCAACACCATCTACGGTTTGTAATTGAGGCTCAACCACGCGAACAGCATAGTCTGTGATTTGTTGAGGAGTCATCTGATCGCTGTTGAGACTGATATATAGTAGTGGTGTGGTCGCATCAGATTTTTTCAAAATCACAGGCTGATCTGCTTCCGGAGGGAGCTGATTCACTGTTTGTTGTACTTTGCGCATGATATCGGTAAAAGCGATTTGAGGATTATGATTTAATTTAATGTAGCAAGAGATGACACTCATGCCTTCTGTGCTTGAAGAGGTCATGTAATCAATCCCTTCAGCCGACGAAATTGAGGCTTCTATAGGACTGGTGATAAAGCCTGATATGATCTCCGAATTGGCACCTGGATAAGTGGTCGTGACCGTGATGACTGTATTGTTCATGCGTGGAAATTGACGAATGGACAGTTTGAACAAAGAATTTAAGCCAAAAAGTAGAATCAATAAACTGACGACAGACGCCATAACGGGACGGCGAATAAATACATCGGTAAAACTCATTATTTACTCACCCAGAAGTTCGATATTGTCATGATCTGTCAATGCAATTCTATTATCAATGGTCACTTCAGTACCATTTTGCAATTTCAGATCGCCCGCTGCAACTACTAATTGATTGGCTTTTATACCGGATTTGATCACAGTATAATTGCCCTGTGTCTCACCTGTGGTGACAAACACTTGTTTGACTGTAAACAATTCTTTCCCTGATTTATCTGTTTGTTTTTCAACGACAAAAACAGAGTCACCATACATAGTATAAGAAATTGAGGTGGTGGGTAAGACAATAACATCAGGAACGACCGGTTGCTCAACCTCGATCGACGCAAACATGCCCGGCACAAAATTAAACTGCTTGATTTTATGAGTTTCATTTGATGCTGTGTCACAGGTCACTTCATATTTCTCAGAAGGTAATTTCTTGCTTGTGTATAAATCAGATTTGGCAAGTTCTTTGGGAATGATAGAGGGGCAGTTTGATGTCATGGCTTGAACTTGGATATTATGGGTGTTTACGTCTACTTTAGAGTTGATGGCGGTGATCTTGGCTTTGAAAATCACGTCAGGGTTTTGTTCGATGTTAAACCTGATATTTTGATTGATATGAATGAGATCGATATACTGTTCAGGCAGGTAAAAATGTAGATAAATCGGATCTAATGACTGTAAAGAAACAATGTTCGTTAGCCCTGGTTGCACATACTGGCCGAGATTGATCTGTCGAATGCCCAACATACCTGAGAACGGAGCCTTGATATGTTTTAAATCAATCGATGCCTGGGTTTTTTCCAGATTGGCGTCTGCTTCAAGCATCCGGGCTCTGGCTTCGTCTAGGGTTGAAACCGCTGTTGCGTTGCGCTTGAGTAGATCGTTTTGTCGAGAGAAATTGGCTTGTTGCAAGGTCATATTAGCCTGGTTAGATTTGAGCGTCGCTTTTTCAACAGAGTCTTCAATATCAACTAACGGGCTGTCTTTCTCAACAAATTGTCCTGAATCAAAATGAATAGCACTGACATTTCCGCTTGACTGGGTGTTCACGTCAATCCCATTTACAGCTACAAAATTACCCACAGTAGATAAAAATGGGTGCCAGTCTTGTTTTTTGGCTACCACAGTGGACACAGTAACAGCAGGAGGTTGAAAATGGGTTAAGTAGTAAGTCATAAAGACTTGTCTGATGATATTAAACCCAACCAAACCTCCGAATACGACAACTAAGGAAATGATCATGATGGTCATGCGTTTGTTCATGAGAAAACGTCACATACTTATTTTTGTTATTAAATATGGATATCATAAAATCAACGATTAGTCATGAACTTTATGCGGAATTTCACGGAGCAAGGTGTTCTGCAAAGCTCTCTAATATGAGTTATTGACCTAATAGCACCACGGGACTAGAATCTAAACCTTAAAAAGGGGGTTGCATGATAAAAAAAAGAACGACCATCGCTGAAGTTGATGCGGAATTATGGCAAGCCATGGCGGGAGAAGCACGTCGGCAAGAAGATCATATTGAATTGATTGCTTCAGAGAATTACGTGAGTCATGCTGTTTTGGAAGCTCAGGGTTCTGTTTTAACCAATAAATACGCAGAGGGTTACCCGGGTAAACGTTATTATGGCGGGTGCGAGTATGTGGATGTTGCCGAACAACTAGCCATTGCACGTGCAAAGCAATTATTCGGGGCTGATTATGTGAACGTGCAACCCCATTCGGGCTCTCAGGCCAATGCAGCAGCCATGATGGCCATGTTGAAACCAGGTGATTTGGTCTTGGGAATGGCATTATCTCATGGCGGGCACTTAACACACGGTTCTCAGGTCAATTTTTCTGGACTGTTGTATCGCAGCATCGCTTATGGTATCGATGAAAAAACAGGTTTGATTGATTACGATGCTATGGAATCCCTGGCGTTGACGCATCGTCCAAAATTAATAATCGCTGGTTTTTCGGCCTATTCACAAGAAGTTGATTGGGCGAGATTTCGTGCTGTTGCCGATAAAATCGGAGCTTATTTCATGGCAGACATTGCGCATGTTGCCGGTTTAATTGCTGTTGGATTATATTCATCACCTATTGCTTATGCAGATGTCGTGACCACAACCACCCACAAAACGTTGCGTGGTCCAAGAGGTGGTATGATTTTGGCCAAATCAAACCCCGATCTTGAGAAAAAACTTAACAGCGCGGTTTTTCCTGGCAGTCAAGGCGGACCTTTGATGCATGTGATTGCTGCGAAAGCGGTGGCATTTTTAGAAGCATTACAACCAGAATTTAAAGTATACCAACAACAAGTTCTAACCAATGCAAAAGCCATGGCAAATGTTCTGATCGAACGGGATTACAGTATAGTATCTGGTGGTACAGCGAACCATTTGATGCTGGTGGACATGATTACCAAGAACATTACCGGTAAAGATGCAGATGCTGCACTAGGACAAGCACATATTACTGTCAACAAAAACTCAGTGCCGAATGACCCTCGTTCTCCTTTTGTAACCAGCGGATTGCGTTTAGGCACACCTGCTGTAACAACTCGTGGATTCAAACAAAAGGAAATTTCACTACTCACTCACTGGATCGCCGATATTTTGGATCATATGGGAGATGAAAAAGTCATCACCCACGTCAAATCTCAGGTGTTGCAACTTTGCCGTGAATTCCCTGTCTATGAGGCTTTTGTTTAAGATGTATTGCCCATTTTGCCATGCGATTGATACCAAAGTCATTGACTCCAGGTTGGTTGCCGAAGGCGCTCAAGTGCGTCGTAGACGCCAGTGCCTAATATGCCAGGAGAGATTTACAACTTTTGAAACAGCAGAACTGATCATGCCTCTGATCATCAAGCGGGATGGCCGTCGAGAGCTATTTCAGCTTGATAACTTGCGTGCTGGCATGTTGCGCGCGTTAGAAAAACGCCCAGTGGGTGCTGATGCGCTAGAAGATGCTTTGGCCCATATCATGCAAAAAATCAGGCAAACTGGAGAGCGAGAAATTGATTCTCGACAGGTTGGCGAATGGGTGATGGAACAGTTATACCGGTTGGATCATATTGCGTATGTTCGCTTTGCTTCAGTGTATAAGCGCTTTCAGGATGTGAGTGAGTTTCGTCGCGCAATTGACCAAATGAAGGATGGCGAGTAGAATAGTCCCTTTTGTCTTGAGTAGTCTTAGCAAGCACACAGTCTCAATCATCAAATGAGTGTATATTGTGAATCAAAATCAATCCATTAGTGGCAAACGTCGTGCCAGAAAGCTTGCATTACAATCTTTGTATCAATGGTTGATGTCCGGCGCAGAGTTATCTGAAATTGAGGCCCAGTTTTGCGCGGCTAATAATATGGATAAAGTAGACGTTGTCTATTACAGAAAATTATTGCACGGAGTTCCATCCCATTTGTCGGCTCTAGAAGCAGCGCTGACACCCCTATTAGATCGACCTATAGATAGCTTAAATCCTGTTGAGCTGACCATTTTACGTTTGTGTGCTTTCGAACTATTTCATTGCATAGAAATTCCGTATCGAGTTATTCTGGATGAGTCGGTATCACTTGCCAAAGCATTTGGTTCACAGGACGGTCACCGTTATGTAAATGGTGTCCTACATAATTTGGCTCAAACCGTGCGTACCATTGAAATTAAGTCGATGAATCGCGATGTATCTTGATAGACGAGGTGTATTCGCTTTGTGACAGGTCGCCTATGACCCATAGAACGTATTGTACTTGTTCAATCGGAGGCTAACACATGAATCAAAATCATAAAGAATTGTTAAGCATGGGCTTGAGTGTGTTCATTGTCATTTTTTCTTTGTACATTATTCATCGCTTTATTCCTTCATTGGTATGGGCGTCTATTATTGTGATCACAACCTATCCGCTCTATTTTCGTTGGAAGAAGCTCTTAAAATCACACGATAATCTCGCTTCCTTTTTATTCACTTTGTTTTTAGCTTTATTATTATTATTGCCTCTAAGTTGGTTATTGTCTGTTTTGGTGAAAGAGTTTCAATTATTTCTCAGCTACGTCAAACAAATCAATCGACTGGGTGGGGAAGCGCCTACTTTTTTTCAAGAGTTGCCCATGATTGGTGATAACATGGTTGCTTATTGGGATGAACATATTGGCCAGCCGGGCAACGTCAAATCTTTTTTGTCTAATTTACATATTTCACTAACACCCACCAGCTACTATATCAAAGAGGTAGGAGGCTCGGTGTTTCATCGGAGTGTGCAAGTAGGCTTTACCTTGCTCAGTATGTTTTTCTTGTTTCGAGATGGTCCTATTCTAGATAAACAATTGAACCATGTGGGGCAGACTCTACTTGGAGAGCGTTGGTTTCGTTTTTCAAGTAAACTACCTTCTGCATTGCGCGCGACTGTGAATGGTACAATTGTCGTAGGTGCAGGCGTTGGTATTTTAATGGGTATCTGTTATGGACTGATCGGAGTACCTGCACCAACACTCATTGGTTTTTTTACTGCATTTGCTGCCATGATTCCTTTTGTGGTTCCCCTTGTTTTTGGAGTTGTTGCCCTTATCTTACTCTATCACGGCGCGATGATTTCAGCCGTGATCGTGATCATTTGGGGAACTGTGGTCATGTTTGTGGCGGATCATTTTATCAAGCCCGTGTTGATAGGTGGAGCGACACAGTTGCCTTTTTTAGCTGTTTTGTTTGGAATACTAGGTGGTCTTGAAACCATGGGGATACTTGGTTTGTTTGTAGGGCCCATGGTAATGGTGTTGTTTGTGACCTTGTGGAATGAGTCGCAATCTCCTGCAACCTAAGAACTTTGATATAGCGAGGATTATTTTGGAACAATTTCGTGGAACAACCATCCTTTCAGTAAGAAGGGGATCTAAAGTTGTGATTGGTGGCGATGGTCAAGCAACACATGGGCATACCGTCATGAAATCAAATGTACGTAAAGTCAGACGTTTGTATCAGGATAAGGTTATTGCAGGCTTTGCGGGAGGTACTGCAGATGCTTTTACTTTGTTTGAACGCTTTGAGTCCAAATTAGAAATGCACCAGGGACATTTGGTCCGCGCCGCAGTAGAATTGGCCAAAGATTGGCGTACGGATCGAATGTTACGTCGCTTGGAGGCATTGCTAGCCGTTGCCGATTCAAAATCTTCTTTGATCATCTCCGGAAATGGGGATGTGATTGAACCCGAGTACGGTATGATGGCCATTGGCTCAGGCGGTCCGTACGCTCAGGCCGCTGCGCGTGCTTTACTAGAGAATACGGATCTGAGTGCTGAAGAGATTGTGCGGAAAAGTTTAAACATTGCCGGTGATATTTGTATTTATACAAATAAAAACTTAACTCTCGAAGAATTGGATAATTGCTGTGAATAAATCAAAATTTATGATGACACCTCGTGAAATTGTTGAGGAATTGGATAGGCATATTATTGGACAGGATAGCGCAAAACGCGCTGTGGCGATTGCTTTACGCAATCGTTGGCGGCGAATGCAAATTGATGACGAAGCTTTGCGCGAAGAAATCATGCCAAAAAACATTCTTATGATAGGGCCTACGGGTGTAGGCAAAACAGAAATCGCGAGACGTCTGGCCAAATTGGTCGATGCGCCATTTATTAAAGTGGAAGCCACGAAATTTACGGAAATCGGTTATGTGGGGCGTGATGTAGATTCTATTATTCGTGACTTGGCTGACATTGCGATCAAACAAGAACGTGAAATGGCTATGAAAAAAGTCCAACATCCTGCAGAAGATGCTGCCGAAGAGCGTATTTTAGATATTCTTTTACCTCCAGTGCGCGGTACGGTAAACGCGGATGAAAAAGATACTTCTACACGGCAATTGTTTCGTAAACAATTACGTGAAGGCCAATTAGATGAACAAGAGATTGAAGTTGATGTGCCTGTCACACCCGTGGGTGTCGAGATTATGGCACCTCCTGGTATGGAAGATCTCACCAGTCAACTACAATCGATGTTTCAACAAGTTGGTACGGGTCGAACCAAATCTAGAAAAATGAATATTAAAAAAGCTATGAAACTATTAGCTGAAGAAGAGGCTTTAAAATTAATTAACGAAGACGATATTAAAATACGTGCAATAGAAAATATTGAGCAAAACGGGATTGTTTTTATCGATGAAATTGACAAGGTTGCCAAACGCTCCGATCAGGGTGGCGACGTCTCTCGAGAGGGAGTACAGCGTGATTTGTTACCCTTGGTGGAAGGCTGCACCGTATCCACAAAATACGGCATGATAAAATCTGATCATATTTTATTTATTGCTTCAGGTGCATTTCATGTGGCCAAACCCTCTGATTTGGTCGCTGAATTACAAGGTCGCTTACCTATACGTGTCGAGTTATCCGCCTTAACCACAGAAGATTTCATTAAAATTTTAACAGATCCATTTGCATCACTGACTGAGCAATATATTGCATTGATGGCAACGGAAGGTGTGGCCTTAAATTATGCTGAAAGCGGTATTCATCGTATTGCTGAAGTTGCTTGGCAGGTGAATGAGCGTACTGAAAATATCGGTGCGCGTCGTTTATATACAGTGATGGAACGTTTGTTAGAGGTGATTTCATTCGAAGCGACTGATCGTTCAGGTGAAACTTTGTCCATTGATATGGATTATGTGAATCAGCATTTAGGTAAGTTGGTGGGCAATGATGATTTGGCTCGGTACATTTTATAGCTATCTGGAATGCCCCAAGGAAAGCCTTGGGGCATCAAGGGAACTTGTAGTGGTGTTTATACTAAAGTAAGCCATACTTAAATTCGCAAATGCTAGATAAGGTTTGCTCATCCAGTAGTATATGTTGTGAAATCGTACTTATACCCAGGAGATATCATGAAAGATAACCAACGTAATAATGGCGATAAACAGAACCAACAACAAAACCCTTCTCGACCTAACCAACAAAATAACGACCCTAAAAATCGTCCATCTGAAGGTGGTAACCATGGTCGTTTTGCTGCTCCACGTGAAGAAGGTTCACAAGATCGTGAAAGCCGTACACCAGGACAAGGTGGACAAACTCGTCAACCAGGTCAAGAGCAAGGCCAACGTACTCCAGATAACCGACATGGAAACAACACTGGCCATGAACAACGTAGATAATTCTTTTTTTTGAAACAAGGTGGCCTGTAAAGCCACCTTGTTTCAAATTGTCATCTCACTCATAATGGTTTTCTGAGGCTTTTTGCAAGGGGATTGTTGATGAGTATCGAACATAAAGTTGCTTTAATCACAGGATCAGCCAGCGGCATTGGAGCCTATTTGGCACATTTCTTCGCCCAAAAAGGGGCTAAAGTTGTGATCGCTGATCGCAATTTGGCGGATGCTGAACATGTTGCAAACGATATTCAAAGTCGAGGTGGCCAGGCACTGGCTATAGCCATGGATGTGACTGATGAAGAACAAGTCGACACAGGGTTTAAAATCGCAGCACAGCATTTTGGTGGCTTGGATATTCTTATCAGCAATGCTGGGGTACAACATATAGAAGCTGTTGATCAACTCTCTTTGCAGAATTGGCGCACGATGTTAGCTGTACATTTGGACGGTGCTTTCTTAACAACACGAGCAGCTTTGCGTGCGATGTATGAACGGGGACAAGGTGGTAGCATTGTTTATATAGGCTCAGCTCATTCAAAACTTGCTTCAAAACTAAAAGCACCTTATGTAACGTCTAAACATGCTTTGCTCGGCTTATGCCGAGTAGTTGCTTTAGAAGGCGCAGAACACGGAGTACGTGCAAATGTCATTTGCCCAGGATATATTCGCACACCCTTAGTAGACCAGCAAATTCCTGAGCAAGCGAGAAGATTGCAGATCAGCGAAGACGAGGTTATTAAAAAAATATTTTTGTCCAATACTGTAGATGGAGAATTCACTACAGTAGAGGATGTTGCGGCAACGGCTTTGTTTTTTGCTGGATTTGAATCCAACGCATTAACGGGACAATCTATCCTGGTCAGCCATGGCTGGGGAATGGATTAAATGTTTTATTTTGTATAACGCTAGATAGGGCTAGTTTTGGGAAATCATTCTGCGGATTTTTAGCCGCAGAATGATGTACGAACTTTTCGACTAATCATCTCTGCGGCAAGACATGCCGTACGTAGCACCGACACAAGTGGCTATTGCGCCGATAAAAAACAATCCAAATATCAGAAAAGCACCCGTCGCCATACTATCTTTTAATAGAGAAACTTGTTGTGTGCTAATTGACACGGTAGTTTCTTTGGTGTTTGAAGATCTGCTATCAGAATAATTGTTCTCCTGATGCATTTTATAGGATGTATTGCCAATATCATGCGAGTAAACAGCCGTATAATTAGTCACATGGCCAATGACCGCAGCACTCAACATAATGGCTACTGTCCATGTGGTGAAACCATACAAAATACCCAGATTTCTTTTGGGTGTATAATAGCGTCCCAAATAGCCAGCTGCGTATCCTGCTGCCATCATCGATATAACCACTATAATGAAGATACTGACCCCACCTCCCAGAGCGAAGCCCATTGCACCATTTTTATCCATCGTAAAAGCTGTTAATCCAATAGCAATCGCAAATAAGTTAAACAGAAAACTTAATCCAACAGCAACAACAGCACCAACAAAAACTGCACTCCAACAGATGCGTTTGAAGGGATAAGTCATATGAGGGTGGGTAGGTAGATCTTTTGCCATAGTATTCTCCTTTATAAAGATGATTCATGCATTCAAAAAGTGATCTTAAGCGTGTGAAATCAACCAAATGATAACTAAAACGGTCAAAGGAACTCCTAGTAGCCAAGCCAATAAGTATCTGAACATATGCGTACCTCCTTGTTAGTGGGATGTCCTTTTATCAATACAGATTTTATCATAGCAATCTAATCTTCCAGCGAGTACTAATGTATACCCGGATTGCGAAACCCGAAGACCTGTACTATATTTTTGTAGTATGCCGTAATAAAGATTCAATGTTGTAAATTTTAATAAATATGACTACTACTTACTAAAGGAGAATCAACGTGGCTACTGCAACTAAAACGACAAAACATAGTAACAGTGCTGTACATCACACTCGTCAAGCGCAAGCGCATATCAATTCTGCTGCAAATGAATTGTTGGGTGATGGTAAAAAATTGATCAATGCGCTTTATAAAGACGGTCTTGATAAAGTGGATTTTGCTGAAGACACTGTTCTTGAGTACTCTGACAAGGTTCTGAAAAAAGTAAAAGCCAATCCTTTGGCTTCAGTATTAATTGCTGGTGGTATTGGTTTCATTCTGTCTGCCTGGATCAGAAAATAATGAAGTTTTTTGAAGAAATAGAAGGCCTTGTCTCTAATAAAATAGGAATCATGAAAACCATGATTTCTATTGTTAAACTAGAAACAAGGCTTGCTGGCCTAAGCGTTTACCCGTTGATACTAAACATTTGTGCAGTATTAATTGTATCAGCGGGTATATGGCTAACGTCGATGGTACTCATTGGACACAGTATCTCGGTGTGGAGCGGCAATATCTCACTGGGTATCTCTGCTGTTCTAAGTTTGAATATCTTGATGCTATTGGGGTTACTTAAATACATGTCTTATAATATAAAAAACATGGGATTTGAGAAAACAAGGGCTTATTTACTTAAAATGCGAGTAACCGACCATGCAGAACTCACGCCAGCGAGTGATCGCAAACCTAGGCGTACTAGAAAGAAAATTGCACTACCAGAAGGTGCAAGTCAATAAACATGCATCTTATGTGATTCATGCAATTCACAGCCACAAAACACTGATCCTCATACTGATATGTCCAGCGTTTTTTTTGGGTTGGCAAATGGGGAAAGCCAAAGGAGCTCGTTTGGGTAGTATGCTGCTCCATGTGGTTAGATTTACATTACTGACTACGTTTACACAATCAAAAAAGTATTTAAACGTTTTTCGATGACACGCTAACGCTCCACTTCAATGCCAGCATAATGAGAACATGCTTCACAAGATTCATCTTTGGCATGTCTACCATGTGCCAGGGCCAAATATGCGCTCGCTTGGCCTTTTTCGTGATCACCAGCTTCATGATGTTTGGCTGCTTCGCTATGATATTCAGCTGCTTTTTGATGATGTTCGGCCGCTTTCAAATGATGATGGTGCAGTTTCTTTTTGTCTATTTCTTTAGCGACCATGATTTACTCCTTGTATGAGTCATACAAAAGAGGGTAACTATGTTCATTCATTTTTTCCACACATATTTTCCTTGAAAATTTGTGGCAACTCTTATTTTTGTCCCTTCAATGTGTTATCCCAAGGTTTACCTTAGTTACTATAGCAAAGTTTACTGATAACATGTTTACTAGTTTGTTAGCAAAAAACTTGAGGATGTCCATGGATGGTCTGATTATTGAATCAGAAAAAAATTGCCAATGCGAAAAAATTGGTGGTTTATTACATGAGTTAATTCAATCTGTACAAGTCATTCATGCGTACGCATGGGGCTGCCAGAAACAACTTCAAAGCGACGATATGCAGAAGGAAGAATTCAAAAAAATATTGCATATTATTTGTGAGCAAAGCCACATTATGGGGAATAAGATACATTCTTTTTCTGATTCTTAGATTTTATGTGTAGATCCTAAATTATGAAATTAAGTCATTATACAATATACGTCATAGATGACGATCCGGAAGTTTGTGCATCTTTGGAATGGTTGTTTAAATCCGTATCGTTACCCGTAAAGACGTATCATGATGCGCAGTCTTTTTTGCAAGAGTACACCACTGATAAAATAGGATGCTTGATTGTTGACGTGCGTATGCCAGGCATGAGTGGTCTTGAATTATTAGAACATCTCAAGTCTCGCCGCAGTCATTTGTCCGTTGTTGTGATCACAGGATATGGTGATATCGCCATGGCAGTTCGTGCGATGAAATCGGGCGCATGCGATTTTATTTTAAAGCCTCTTAATCAACAGTTTCTGTTAGAGGTCGTACAAAAACAAGTGAATAAATCCGAAGATATGTCAAATATCGAATCTACACGTGAACGAATCAGTCGTTTATCTGAAAGAGAACGACAAATTATGGACTTGATTTTGGACGGTAGATTAAACAAACAAATCGCTTATGATTTGGATATTTCTATTTCTACAGTGGAAGCGCATAGGGCTAATATTATGCAAAAAATACAGGCAAAGAACTTGGCACATCTTATCCGTGTCTATCTTCAAGCTCAATACCAAGAGCTATCTTAAGATAAGGCTTTGTAGCATGCAAACAATTGATGAATCCTATCAAGAAGAAACAGAGATGCTAGAGCGTTTAAAAGTCTCTCATTTGGCATCTCGAGTTTTGGAGTTAGAAAAAGAGTTAGAAAGGTTTGATTGCTTGTATCAGGCAACCAGCGATGCTATTGCTCTTGTAGATGAAGATTTATACATTAAAACATTAAACCACGCTTTTAGTGAGTTCATTGCAAATGTTTACAACCTCCAAGTTCAACAAGGCATGAGCTTAAGTGATATACTATCCGGTTATCCTGAAATCAAGCAGAGTATTGTTGTAACTTGTCAGCAAGCACTTCAAGACAATACAACGGCTTCTCTGATACTAGAAAATTTTGATGTAGATCGCAATCATGATCATTTTTACTGTTACGAAATTCTCATTGATGCAATGCACAACAACTATCGTCAAAAAAATGAATTTATATTTGTCATCAAAAATAGGTCTGGATTAAGACCTGAAGAACTGTTGCATCATAAACAACGCGCTGATCCTACTCTGGCTTCTCGCCAAAGTGCAATGAAAGAAATTGCTTTGATAATGGCCCATGAAATCAATCAACCTTTGGCGGCTATTGTAGCTTATAGTCGTACAAGTCTCATGAAATGGGATGATGCTGATCAAAGGAACAAGCTACCTCATCTATTGGAACAAATTTCTAAACAAGCTAATTATGCTGGTCAGATCGTGCATGGTATGAAAGAGTTGATATATAAGGATGGTTTCCAAGTAGAGAAAATTGATATCGATAAGCTTATTGAAGAAAGTCTGGCTATTTTAAGTTATGAATTACTAGAATTCAATTTAAAAGTCGAATTAGATTTGAGGAAAGATTTATCTCTTATGCTTAATAAAACTCATATTATGCAGGTGATGTTAAATTTATGTCGTAATAGTATTGAGGCTTTAAAAAATGCTTCAGAACCTAACCCATGCTTAATGATATCTGCACATCACATTGATCATTTTGTCGTCATAGATATTCGTGATAATGGTCCCGGTGTGCCTGCAGCAGTTCAAGATAAATTGTTTCGGTCATATTTTACAACCAAATTACAAGGTTTTGGCATAGGTTTGGGGATTTGTATGAAGATTGTGAAAGCACATGGAGGCACGTTGACCCTGCATCGACACAATGGCAAAGGGGCATGGTTTAGATTCACGTTACCTCTGGTACCAAAAACTTAGCAAGAGATCATCATGTATGTCAAAAAATAAAATTTGTATTATCGATGATAATCCAGCTGTTTGTGAGTCGTTACAATTTTTATTTGATTGTATCTATGATAATAAAGTAGAAACCTATATGACCTCAAAGAGTTTTTTGAAAGAGTTTTCTTCCGAGTGGAAGGGTTGTCTGATCATTGACTTTTTTATGCCTTTTTTGAATGGTGTAGAGTTGATGAAAGAGCTTAAAAAAAGAAGTAATCAAATGGGTGTGGTGATGATCTGTGGGAACTATACTCCAGAGATTGAAGCTTGTTCTTTGCGAGCAGGCGCTGAAGTGTTTATTGCAAAACCTTTTAATATTGATTCATTACTTGACAATGTAAATACCATATTAAAAAAAACCGCCTTAAACCTAGATGAACAACCACTAGAGATTCAAGTTTGATTTTTTCTGATAAGCATTACTTTTGCAGGCAGGAATCGAACAAATGAATTATCTTCGAACTCATTTATAAAAGATTCCATTAGGTTAAGAGAGCTGAGCGCCCCGAGCTTGAGGATATTGACAGTGGATCATCACGTGTTTGATCGCAAACGATGAATAGTTTCTTTAAAAATTTGAAACGCTTTATCCAAGTCTACTTGAGTGGTAAATCGACCGATAGACAATCGAATAGAGGATTTGGCCATGTCTCTATCCAAACCAAGCTCACGTAATACATAAGAGGGCTGATGACTGTGCGATGCGCACGCGGTCATTGAAGACACAGCTAATTCGTTTAAAGCGGGTAATAAACGTTCACCATCAATACCCTGGATATTAAAATTCAGGTTTCCAGCAATTCGACGTGTTAAATCACCGTTTAAATGAATGTTTGGAATGGTCTGTAGTTTGCTCCAAAAATCCTGTCTTAACGCCATAATGTTGGTTTGCTCTTCTATCCTTAATGACTCACTTAAAGCAAATGCAGCGCCCATACCCATGATCTGATGTGTAGGTAGCGTGCCTGCTCGTAATCCGCGCTCTTGTCCGCCACCAAAGCTTTGAGTCTGTAGACGAATACGGGGTTTCTGTGCGATATACAGAGCGCCAATGCCCTTAGGTCCGTAATTTTTATGAGCTGAAAACGACATCAAATGTACGGGTAATTTGGACAAATCTATGGGTAAGCGACCCGCGCTTTGAGCCGCATCCACATGAAATATAATGCCTTTGTTCTGTAGCAAAGCGCCCATGGAATCAATATCTTGAATAACGCCTATTTCATTGTTGACGTGCATGATGGAGACTAAAATAGTCTCAGGACGCAGGGCAGCTTTCAGACTCTCCAGATCTAATAATCCCGAAGATTGCGGAGGTAAATAGGTTACATCAAACCCTTCACGCTCTAATTGTTGAAAGCAATCCAGGACAGATTTATGCTCCGTAGTCATGGTGATCACGTGCCGGCCTTTGCGCTGATAGAAACGGGCAGCGCCCAGAATGGCCAGGTTATTCGCTTCGGTGGCACCCGATGTAAAAATCACAGTATCTGGTTTTGCACCAATTGTGGTTGCAATCTGTTCGCGTGCGATTTCAATGGCAGAGGCAGCCTGTTGTCCTGCACGATGGTGAGCAGACGCTGCATTGGCGAACACACCGTCAGGTCCTAAGTACTGTATCATCTCAGCAATAACTCGAGGATCTACGGGGGTTGTTGACATATAGTCTAAATAAATCGGTCTATGACTCATGCCGCTTTACCTGAATTTGGGTCAGAATGCCGCGTAAAATATTCAGTTCTGTTGTTTCTAAGCGAGCACGATTAAACAGCCGGCGTAGGCGTTGAAGCAGTTTACGGGGATTAGACGGTTTCAGAAAATCAATTTGAATCAGTACTTGCTCCAAATGCGCGTAAAATTGCTCTGCTTCAGCACTGGTTGCTAGTGGATCACGATGTGTTTCAACCTGGGAAACTGGAGTCAAAGCATGCATACGATATTCGTAAGCGATAATTTGCACTGCTTGAGCTAAGTTAAGAGAGCTAAAGTCGGGGTTGCTCGGGATATGAAGGTGATAATGGCATAGGAGTAATTCTTCATTGGTCAGTCCAGCGTGTTCTCGGCCAAACACAATAGCTATTTCGGTATCCTCTGCCTGTTTTACCATCAATTGAGCACACTGACTTGGGTTTAAACCGGGTAAGGACAAATCACGAGGGCGTGCGCTGGTGCCACAAATCAAATGGCAACCGTGCAGGGCTTCTTCTAATGTGTCGCAAATTACTGCATTTTGTAAAATATCATAGGCACCTGCAGCTAGCTCATGTGCTTTGCGATAAGGATTGAGATTGGGATTTACCAGATACAAGCGTGATAAGCCCATGGTTTTCATAGCCCGCGCGGCAGAGCCAATATTGCCCGGATGAGTAGTCGCTACCAAAATAATTCGAATGCTATCAAATTTCATAAATTTTAATGAATATTTGCTCAATAACTCTTGAGCTTTGGATGGTACACCATATACACTGAGAAATACATGATCAATTTTCGGGATACGGGAAGTTGTCGGTTTCGCTTTTTGATACCCTGATGTTACGTACAACCCTATTATGGATGAGATGACATGAGCTTTGTTAAGAGATCCCACAAAAAGTATCATTTTCATGCTTCCGATCACATGTCCCCAACGCATCATCAATTGGCGAGGTTTATGCAGTCGGCAGGATTGCAGCGTACTCGGTGGGCTTGGCGAGCCAAATTTAGCGAAAACAATTTAAAATTTGCAGCTGATGCATGTGAGTGTCTTGAGTTTAAGCATTTACTTGCTCAAATGGTTGACATGTATTGCCCAAATGTGATGCCTGAGACCTATATCATCAACGAATTTTCTTGGTCTACTGTTTTAAGTGATATCGCAAGTATGTACTATGCGACACAACGATCGATTGACGATTATGTCGAAGGTTTGGCTTGGATTTTAAAACCCGCTTTACTGAATAACGGTCAACACATTAAAATTTTTGATAAATTATCTCAGATGGAAGAGCATCTTTTGCGTCCCGATCATTTGTCAGGTCCGCATGTATTGCAACGCTATATCTCAGATCCCGATCTTTACGATGGTAGAAAATATAGCATGCGTTTTTTTGTGGTGATCTCTCAAGAAGCGGGCGCATTTTTATATCCACACGGGTATTTGAATGTGGCTTTGAATAAATATCCAGGTGCTGATTTCACGCATCTTAATGCGCATCTGACCAATGAGCATCTTAGTCAACACCAGCCTTCCGTGCTGCAAATTCCTACTATAGATGTGCCAGAGTACGCTGCTTGGTATCCACAGATCATATCGATTGTTCAGGCTGTTACTGATGGTTTAGAAAAGGCTTTTCCTCACGCGTATAGGGCACAAAAGGAACGAACTTTTTCCATATTTGGATTTGATTTTATGCTGGATAAACAACAACGTGCTTGGTTGTTGGAAGCGAATCATGGACCGTGCTTTCCCACAGATGATCAGCATCATTTACAAGAGCGTTTATATCGGCCATTTTGGGAGGCTGTGTTAGAGCAGTTTGTACTGCCCATTACCACCAACCAACCGACGTCTGTACAGGGCTGTTCTGGCTTTCTAGCCATGCGTACCTGACGCCCAAGCTACTCTCCCGTTTCTTGAAACAACTCTCGACCAATCAGCATACGGCGAATTTCTGATGTTCCCGCACCGATCTCGTATAATTTGGCATCACGTAATAAGCGGCCCGTAGGGTATTCATTCACATAACCATTACCCCCTAAAATTTGAATAGCCTGTAATGCCATTTGTGTTGCTTTTTCTGCTGTATATAAAATGACAGACGCAGCATCTTTGCGGCTGACAAAGCCTTGATCACAAGCTTTGGCAACAGCATACAAATAAGCACGTGATGCATTGAGCTCAGTATACATATCAGCAAGTTTGGCTTGAATGAGCTGAAACTCGCCAATGGCTTGATTAAATTGCTTGCGTTCATGGACATAGGGAACAGCAACGTCCAAACAAGCTTGCATGATACCGACTGGGCCTGCAGCTAGTATAGTACGCTCGTAGTCTAGGCCAGACATCAAAACAGCCACACCTTGGTTCAAGTGGCCTAAAATATGTTCCTCAGGGACGATGCAATCTTGAAAGACCAATTCACAAGTATTTGAGCCTCGCATCCCTAACTTATCCAGCTTTTGCGCTGTAGAAAAACCAGGCATGCCTTTTTCAATAATAAAAGCGGTGATGCCTTTGCTACGAGCCTCTCGATTGGTTTTGGCGTATACGACCAAAACATCAGCATCAGGACCGTTGGTGATCCACATTTTAGTGCCTGACAATCGATAGTTTTTTCCATCTTGCTCTGCGCTTAATTGCATACTGACCACATCAGATCCCGCATTGGCTTCACTCATGGCTAATGCGCCAATATATTCACCCGCTACTAGCTTGGGTAGATAGCGTTGCTTTTGTGCCTCTGTTCCATTTAAGTAAATCTGATTGACGCATAAATTGGAATGTGCACCGTAACTTAATCCTACAGACGCGCTGGCGCGGGATATTTCTTCCATTGCAATGGCATGCGCCAAATATCCCATATTTGCACCGCCGTATGTTTCGGACACGGTGATACCGAGTAGACCCATATCACCTAGTTTTCGCCATAGTGCGTTGGGAAAGGTATTGGATTGATCGATCTCCGCAGCCAAAGGAGCGATATCCCTTTGGGCAAATTGATACACGGTATCGCGCAGTTGACTATACGTATCGCCAAGTTGATGTTGAAGTCCGTAATACATAAATAGCTTGTCTCAATAACAATGATATGACCACTATAACGTTCTATTTTGCGCTTGTGAATAGATATGCATTGCACAGCAGTCTTTTTGTACCTATTGTGGTTGTTTTTCGTTATAATCAATTAAAATTTATGTTACGTGGAAAATCGATGCCAATTTATGAATATCAATGCTCAACGTGTCATCATCAATTTGATGTGATGCAAAAGATGAACGATCCCATGATTAAGACTTGTCCTAATTGTTCCAAAGAAACAGCAGTACGTCTTGTTTCAGCTGCTGGATTTCAATTAAAAGGCACTGGTTGGTATGCGACCGATTTTAAAGACAAGGGTAAACCAAAACCATCCGTTGAATCATCATCCGGAGTCGAAGCAAAACCAACCCCAGACTCTAAATCAACTGAAACAAAAGGCGGAAGCAATTGAAATATATACGTAGTTATTTACTTGCGGGTTTGGTGGTTTGGTTGCCGATTTTATTAACCATATGGATTTTGAGTTTTATTATCGATCTTCTAGATCACTCTATTGCATTGTTGCCAAAAGCTTATCAGCCTGTACATGTTTTTGGTGTCAATTTACCAGGATTAGGCGTGGTTTTATCTCTGATTATTTTGTTAGCCACTGGTGTGTTTGCTACAAATTTTCTGGGTCAGCGTTTGGTGCGATGGAGCGAGTTATTCTTAGATAAAATACCGCTTGTGCGATCTATTTATAATACGTCTAAGCAGATGATCCAAGCGGTTTTCTCTACCAATAGTCAAGCCTTTCGCAAAGTGGTTTTGGTAGAATATCCGCGCAAAGGCCTGTGGACATTGGCGTTTCAGACAGGCACAACCTCTGAAGAGTTGACCAAAGATTTGGAAAACGACATGATTTCAATTTTTGTGCCTACCACCCCAAACCCCACAGCTGGATTCTTGTTGATGGTAGCTAGAAATGAAGTCAAAGAACTCACAATGTCGGTTGAAGAAGCATTAAAGTACATCATATCTTTGGGTGTAACCAAAATCACTCAGCCTGTGCCAAAACCTCTTAAAGATAAAATCTAAAGGTTTTGCGATACTCAGAAGACGCCACATTATCCGATTTTCGCTTGGAATTAAGTTGAATTGAAACATATTATTGGTTTTTCTTTGATCCTTGCTTCACTTAACCTCCCAGCAATAACATTGGGTGAATTACTCACCTATCAGACTTCGGAACCGAATCTCATTGTGCAATTACAATTAGTGCCTTCTTATTCGGCTATAAACATTAATGAAATGCATTTGCATTTTTTAACCTCGAAAGACTGCCAATCTGGATATATGAAGCGTTTTGATGTGTCTTCGCAAGATAACCTATTTTTGATAGATGCTCAGCAGCCTTTTGGAGTACGTGGAGAAATGGTGTATGCAGCTGCACTATCGGCAGTGGGGCAGGTGGGTCTTGAGCAAGTGGGGTCTGTATTATTTCGCATGAGTGCAGCTCAGAATGGTTTTTTATATTTCAAGGGAACATGTGATGATCAAGGCTTGAACTGCTGTATCCCGATCACCTGTTCCCATTTTAACCGTAACTGTCAAAGCCAATGCGAAATGGGGACGCAAATGGTTTATCCTAGAGGATAAAGCGAACACAGCTTCTGACATTTCAGAAATCAGAGTATAAACGCCAGAAGATTGAAGTCATAAAAATGGCTAAACTCGATCCATGTAAGGCTGAGCAAAATCGTTGAGCTTACAGATTAAAAGAGCTTTGCGATAGAGTATTTGATACAAACAAATCAATTCTTTCTCTTAATGGCTCATCATATATAAGATTTTCGGGTAAAAGTGGCGTACGAGTAAACGGATTTGTGGGATGTTCCTGGAGCCATGCTCTGATCACCAGTAAGTCAAATCGTTGTTGCGGAGTAACTCCCCACGTCATCCCGAACGCAGCGAGGGATCTCCTGTCGTGTGGCACAATTTTTAAAGAATCGATTGATACA
>CAZVEH010000025.1:0-33648 GCA_964625775.1 uncultured Legionella sp.
AGTGTTTTTTTCATTATTTTTATTTTACAAGTACCACACGACAGGAGATCCCTCGATGCGCTCGGGATGACGTGGGGAGTTACCAATTTTTTCCAAAATGGTCAATAAACATCTGGATCAACGCCATTCTTTCTGGAGTATCGGCGTTACCTCGCTTATCCAGTAACATCCAGAAAATTGGGATGGCCGTTCCTTTGAAAAAGATGCCGAGCATTAAAATATTGATGTCTGATTTCCCCCAACGCCAATTTGTTCGATCCATGCTTAAGTACCATTGCCCACCACTCACAAAAAACAATTTAAAAATAAATCCGGCTATTTGTCGGTAATCCAGAGGAGATTTGGAAAAAATCGTTCAATGATACGGTACCGTGAAGTTTGAAGCGCATCACAAAATACAACACAAGCCAATTTGTTTAAATTCACTGTGCGCGTAGCAAGCAATGCAAGCAACATATTTACAAAACATGCCATTCTCGCCTTGTTCCAGCCAAAATACACGTTGAAACTATCCTTTAACTCGCTGATGCACTCCATATATCCTCCTTTTGGCGATTGAGATTATATGATTTTCATTGTATGTCAGCGAGTTAGCTTAATTTATTTCAGTCCCAAACCAGAAATGGTTGCCCGCCTACGCGGGCATGCCAGCTTTTTTGTCATGCACAGAGCCCAAGACATCTTTTTCAGTATAGCCTGTAAGCTCATAAAAACCAGCGGACGCGTAAACTATAGGGATGTTTTTTAGATTGGGGTCGGCTAATACGACACCATCTCCCACCTTATCTAAGATTAACGTCAGCAAGTCAACATCTAGCATAATATTTTTTTGTGGATTTGACGGCGTTATCATACTTTAATTACCGTTTACTCAATAAGTGATTTATCTTAAGATTTTAAAACAAAGTTAGCATGGATTCACCACAATTCTAGACTTCTAGAAAGGTCAGTTTTGAACGCCTTCGGACCACAACACGTCACAATGTTTTTCTGCCGCTGCTTCTAATAGACCCATAACAGGCAATGCGCGTTGTAACAGGCTCACTTCAGGTTCATCTTCTTGCTCTATTTTTTCGACAGAACGTCGTCTTTCCTGATCGACAGCCCTACTCAAGCGCATCAGAGCATCGGACACCTCAGGCGCTAAAATTGCGCCCGGAATCTGTCCAGATTGACCCATCAAAATCAATAGACGTTTAGCAACATCACCAAATAAGGTGATTGACTCATAAGCATCCGTGTGAAATGTGACCAGCATGAAGACCTCCTGTTGAATGACATATGCGATCCAATCGCTCTAAAACCCGCTTTTTCCCAATCAATTCTAAGGTCGCATCCATGGATGGCGACATTGTTGTACCTGTCATCACCACACGTAAGGGTTGCGCCAAACTGCCAAAACCAATATTTTTTTCTTGTACAAATTCTTTCAAACAGTGATGCAGTGATTCTCGATACCAATCCTGAAGTGATGCCAACTTCGAAGCAAAGTCACCTAACAATTCAATGGCGGCTGCAGTTATGCATTTTTGCAGTGCAGCTTCATCATAAGCAACCTCATCTTCATAAAAATAGCGGCTATTATCACAGATTTCAACTAAAGTTTTACACCGTTCCGCTTGGAGTGCAACAATGGCGCTCAAATCAGGGCCCCCACTGACATCAATACCCGCTTGTTGGAATTGAAAAGCCAATGCTTGTGCCACCTTAGCAACTGGATCGTGCTTCAGATAATGCTGATTGAGCCACAATAGTTTGTCATAATTAAAACCAGCCACACCACGACTCACCGCAGAGAGATCAAACTCAGCTATCATTTGTTGGAGACTAAAAATTTCTTGATCACCATGCGACCACCCCAAACGGACCAAATAGTTTAACAATGCATGAGGTAGAAAGCCTTCTTCCTTAAATTGCAGCACAGAAACAGCGCCATGACGTTTGGACAAACGCTTACCATCTTCTCCCAAAATCATGGGTAAGTGCGCAAACACTGGAATAGGCGCATTTAGTGCCTGATACAAATTAATTTGTCGTGGCGTGTTATTGATATGATCATCTCCTCGAATCACATGGGTGATTTGCATATCCCAATCATCGATCACGACCGCAAAATTATAGGTGGGATGACCATCTGAACGCACTAAGATCAGATCATCCAGCTCTTCATTTTTAACGGTGATGGATCCGTACACTTGATCTTGAAAATGCACATCCCCTTGTTGTGGATTGCGAAACCGTACCACAAAAGACGGCTCGTCTGCAGTGAGATGTAAATCACGACAATGACCATCGTAACGGGGTTTGATTTTTTCTGACAATTGTTGTTCGCGTAAAGCCTCTAACCGTTCAGTGGAACAACGACAACGATAGGCTTTACCTTCTTGCAATAATTGCTCAGCTACTGCTGCATATCGAGCGTAACGATCGGTTTGATACACCACCTCTTCATCATAATCCAATCCCAGCCAAGCCATGCCGTCAATAATAGCATCCACCGAAGCTTGTGTGGACCGTTCTTGGTCCGTATCTTCGATTCTTAATATAAATTGCCCCTGGTGATGCCTGGCGAATAACCAAGAATACAGCGCGGTGCGCACGCTACCTACATGTAATAATCCGGTTGGACTAGGCGCAAATCGTGTTCGCACTCGCATATACATTCTCCATTGATTCAAAAATAAAAACGGTTGGTTCCATGATCCTGTACTTTCGCTAGAAATAAATGTAACGAAGAGATCGATTTTTTCATAAATCTTGTGCGATAATCACGACGATATCAGGACTTACTATGTTAGCACAAACCGGTGTTAGGCAAAACCTCATCATTAACCCTTAAGAGCACATTTTTGTGAAACAATTAAGCATTAGAAATCAACTTCGATGGATCGCTCTAGCGCCAGTGCTCTGCCTTGCTTTGTTGTATGGGTTATTTTATGAGCATCAGTATCAATTAAATGTGAAACAGCAAATGATGCGTTTGGGAAAAGCTTATATCAGCCAACTCCTGATGTTAGAACAAATGCACGCACAGCCGAACCATTCAAAATCCCTACAAATGTCGATTGATGAGGTTCATTTCAATTCGGAAATCAATGCCGTGGCTTTTTATGACAAACAAGGTCACTTAATCGCTTCTCATGGCGGACATCCTGCTTATTATTTAAGCCAAAAGCAACGCCAACTGACTGCTTCAACTCATCACACCCAATATGCCATACAATTTATTGTTCCCATACCCGAGTCTCATTGTGCAAACTTAGCTCTGAGCTCAGAACATTCAGCACCCGAAGATTATCGGGGATGGATCATGCTGGATTTAGATAAAAAATTCCTGCTGATCAAACATTATCAAATGGTGCTCTCTACATTAGGCATTGTATTGTTGTGCCTAATCATAGGATTTGTAGGCCATCATTTGCTATCTAGACATATTTATCAACCGCTTATGCGGCTACATCGCAAAATGGAACGGATTCTTCATGGTGACTATGACGTAGAATTCGATCAAACCCATACCCATGAATTAGGGATCATTGAACAAGGCTGCGCTCATTTAAAACAAAATTATTTGGCCATCGCCAAAGACTTCAACCAGCAGATCGAATTAGCCACCAATGACTTGCAACAAAGCTTAGAACTGCTTGAAGTAAAAAATATTGAGCTTGGCTTAGATAAAAAGAAAATTGAAGAAAAAAATCGGCATAAATCAGAATTTCTGGCCAGCATGAGTCATGAAATTCGCACACCCATGAATGGTGTGATCGGTTTTACAAATGTGTTGCTGGATACGCAGCTGGATAACCTCCAATTGGATTACGTCAAAACTATTCAATCCTCCGCCCAAGATTTGTTGGTGATCATCAATGATATTTTGGATTATTCTAAAATTGATGCGGGCAAACTGTATCTCGATCATATTCCAGTTAATTTGCGCGGCTGTATCGATGAAGTCGTAGCTATGATTGCCCAAGCGGCGCATAAGAAAAATATCGACTTGATTCCCATCACCTCCCCCGCTGTACCCAAAACCGTTATGGGAGATCCTTGGCGTATCAAACAAATTCTCAGCAACCTACTCTCCAATGCCGTGAAATTTACCGATGTCGGCTACGTATTGATCCGCACCCAGGTTGAAGAAGACCATGAGAATCATTATATCCTCTCCTTTTCTATTGCAGACACTGGGGTAGGCATTGCTGAAAAAGATCAATCCACATTGTTTCATGCCTATCATCAAGTCGACACCACACCAAATCGCCGTCATGGTGGCTCAGGCTTAGGCTTGGTGATCTGTAAAAAATTAGTCGATCATATGCAAGGCCAGATTTCTATCCAATCTGAATCGAATAAAGGCGCTATTTTCACCGTACGACTTAGATTAGAAAAACTCATGTCTTACGAGCATGACAAACACCACTTCCAATCGGCTACCGCCATCAAAGCCTTATGTTTTGATGACAACGCTTTGCATTTAGAAGCACTGTGCTCTGGACTAAACTATTTGGGTGTTCAATGCATTCCGCTTTCCACCCACGAAGCCTTGCAACAAGCCTTCGTTGATCATCCCAATTCCGCTCTGGCTTTTATTGCGACTCATGCGGGTACTCAAGATAGGATCTCCACCCTGATGCAAGCACAAACCATGCCCTGTGTCATGGTGTCCAAAACGTATATCAAAGACTATGAGCGCTTGGGTGCGCAAGCCTTATTATTCAAGCCACCCAATACCCATAAACTCACTGAAGTATTGGATAATTTGGTCTTGCATCCGCATAAACATCCACAGAATCATCCCGCGGATACGCTTAATTTTATGCTGGATCATACCCCTGCCTCTTGGCAAGACAATATCAAACCAACTGGCCAGGATCACAGCTTATACAAATTACGGCAATTGTTCAGAGAAAAGCATGCGCGATTACTGATTGCGGAAGACAATCCCATCAGCCGCAGGTTGTTGAACTCTCTATTACGTGATTGTGCCATCATTGACATCGTCAATGACGGCGCAGAGGCCATTTTAGCTTGTTTAAACACTTCTTACTCAGCAATTTTACTTGATTTACACATGCCAAACGTCAATGGATTAGATGCGACCAAAGCCATCCGCCAGCAAAGTTTGCACGCCAAAACCCCGATCATACTCATTTCTGCCAATGGGTTCGATTTACAACAAACTGATTTACGCCAAGCTGGAATTAATTTTTCCATCCAAAAACCCATAGATGAGCGTTATTTACTCCGTCATTTGCTGCAGTTGATGACAACGCCCCAAACTCCAGCCATAGATTGGGCACTCTGTGTAGAAAAATTATCGGGAAATGTCAGCTTGGCAACCGAATTTCTTGCTGAGTTTGTCAAGGAATTACATAAAAATCGTTTGGATCTATTGGCACTGTATGAATCCAATGACTGCGAAGCATTGGAAAAAATTGTTCATCAGATCCATGGCGCCTGTTGTTTTTGCGGTGTCAGCCGGTTACAAAAGCAAATGGCTCACGTAGAAAAAAGTTTACGCGGCGTGACCGATGTTGCTGACATCCACGATGATTTTTTACTTTTAATTAAAGAGATAGAAGCAGTCTTAACGGAGTATCAACAATCCTCCGAACAAAAAGAAACCCGTGAGTTAGAGGTTTCCTAGGCGTAGATTTATTTTTGCAGCCATTCAGCACCTTTCAAAGAAACGTTTCTCCGAGCGTCAAGAATTGTGCCGAATAGTTGCTCATTTTTTATCACAAGATAAGGATTGATCATGGCAATACAAAATGCACTTTATGCACAATCAGGCGGAGTCACTGCAGTCATCAACGCCTCTGCTTGCGGCGTGATTCAAACGGCACGCATGCACCCCACTAAGATTGGCACGGTATATGCAGCAAAAAACGGGATTATTGGTGCGTTGCATGAGACACTTATTGATACAGCACAAGAAACTGACGAAAGTATTGCCAAATTAATGCATACACCTTCTGGTGCATTTGGATCTTGTCGACATAAATTATCAGCCAACGGCACCGAGTTAGCGCGTTTGATTGAAGTATTTCGCGCCCATAATATTGGTTACTTCTTTTATAACGGCGGCGGAGATTCGCAGGACACTGCTTCCAAAATTGCCGAATATAGTAAGCGTGTAGGCTTTCCAGTCACTTGTATTGGGATTCCAAAAACCGTAGACAATGATTTACCTTTTACCGATACCTGTCCAGGATTTGGTTCTGTTGCAAAATATGTTGCAATCTCTACCCGCGAAGCAAGCTTTGATGTGGCTTCTATGGCCGCCTCATCTACCAAGGTATTTATTCTAGAAGTCATGGGTCGTCATGCCGGTTGGATTGCCGCAGCCTCAGGTTTGGCGGGTCGTGAAGCACATGAACCACCCCATATTATTTTATTTCCAGAAGTGCCTTTTGATGAGGCCAGTTTCTTAAAAAAAGTATCTGAATGTACAAGAGACTATGGATATTGTGTGGTCGTCGCTGCCGAAGGCATCAAAAATCAACAAGGAAAATTTTTATCAGATGCTGGATTGCGAGATGCATTCGGACATGCTCAGCTGGGTGGCGTAGCGCCCATATTGGCACAGTTGATTAAAAAAGAATTGCGCTTCAAATATCATTGGGCTGTGGCGGATTATTTACAACGAGCAGCAAGACATATTGCGTCTAGCGTTGATTTAGAACAAGCCTATGCATTGGGTAAAAAAGCAGTGGATCTCGCTTTAGAGGGTAAATCCGGTATCATGCCCATTATTGTCCGAGAACAGGATTCACCCTACGTCTGGTCTCTGGGAGAAGTACCCTTAGCAGATGTTGCCAATCAAGAAAAGAAGATGCCAGCAGAGTTTATTCGACCTGATGGCATGGGAATCACCGACGCTTGCCGTCAGTACCTGCAGCCATTGATTCAAGGCGAAGCTTATCCTCCCTACCAAAATGGCCTCCCCGATTACGTTCAAATGAAAGGCAAACTAATGCCCAAACGTTTGCCGGCATGGGAAGTGTAAGAGAATAGACATCAATACTAGGCTTGCTGCATCTATGCTCTGAGGAATCGGCGCAAAAGATAAAAAAGAAAGGAAGAAAATCAATAAGTTATTGAAGTGCATAAGACAATGTGATCAAATTTGTTTGTCAAGAACAACTAATCCAGAGGTCTTATGCATATTCAGCAATTATCACATGGAATATTATCTAAATCACTTTCTCATATTTGTTTGACTTCTCGATGATAGACCTCGACTGACCAACGTGCGTCCGTGATATGTTTCACCTGCTCACGTGTTGGGTTTTTCATATTTGGTGTTACATATTCAATGCGGCCATTTTTTGCCACAAACTTGAATACAAAAACCCAACCATAACGACGTAAATGAACCGAAAGTCCTTCTTCGGGGCTCTCTAATGTTTCTAATCGAACATTACGATTTACAATGCGATTCTTTCTTAATGTTGTGACCCAAATCCACCCGTGTGAAGGAATAAGCTTTCAAATTATCTAAGCTTGAATACCAAGCATCCATATCCACTGCTGATGAGCTAATCCCTCGTGATTTAGCAAGTTTAACATGTCGCAAAAATGTGTATTTTTTTTGTTTTTCCGTCAGTATCTTTAGCATAAATACGATAATCAATTGAAATTGACTCCTCACTATCTAATCCATGCCAAAGCATATTAATGAGACCAATCCCTGCTATAACATCATGGGCATTGCGTGAATGTTGGTAATTAACGAGTTCTATTTTTTGACTGCGTGTTTTAGATAAAACGGTATCATCCGCTATTAATAAACATGGTTCTGATGCGCGAATATACTACCTTGCTATTTCCCATATCTCTCTTGGCCTGAAATTTTTGTCAGCTAACCAACGGCTAATACTATCGTGAGACAAAGGGATTGGACTTACTTCTGATAAAGCCAGGCCTGAATAACGCATGCTGCTTGCTTGTATAAAAGCTTTATACAATTCCTTCGTACAACGATGACGCGACATCTTTGACCATTTCTAGTTCTGTTAATTATGCCACGTATTTTAATGTATTTTTATGAAAGTGCTAAACTCGTGATTGATAGCAAACAGGTAAGAGCAGCTCTTGCAAAACCTATTTAACTCACAGGCTATATAAAAGCCATTAAGGTGATGAGGAGAAAGAGCGCAGATACTATCAGGGCCCGAGTGAACGTATATCACTCATAACAGAGGCCGAATATATGATCGCATCTCAACTAGTTTTGCTAAAAATTAAGATCTTCCGATTGCAGTATTGGTAGGGTCCATATATGAGTAAGGTGTGTTATTCATGATTTTGCTGCGGAATGCGGGTACGATGTAATTTGTCGCCCTTTGAGCATTAGGTTTTGGACCGCAAGCGTAGATGTATCGCCCCGTAGTGTTCGTGCTCTACGACGGCACAAGGCGGCGATGGTGGTTTGGTTCTATCATATACGTCAGAACTTTCACCCCCAACAGCCTCTTGTGTTTTCTTGGCGCACGAGTAGTAACAAGATATCTAGTTAGCAGCCTGCGTGCAATAGACATCAGATACCCACGTATTAGGCTTCCCAGTGTGGGTCCAGTTGGTACATTCCCAACGGGCGTAATCGTTAGAGATTGTACGTATACAACTTACATCTTTGCCACCGTCATGCCCAGCCGACCATGAGTCACTGGGACTGCACTTGGCGCAGCTGCAGTGAATGAGGTGCGAGTGTGTGCTGCCCATGGAGAGCCCTTTTTTCCCCACGTCGCCCGTCAAACACGTTCCTGGTTTGTGGTTTGGGATGGTGCAATCAACGCATGTACCTCTTGCCGCGCAGTACGTGTTATAGTCACGAGCATATGCTGCGGGTGCACCCGAAATCAAGGACCCACTAAGAGCTAGCGCGCAAGCCCATTGGACAGCTGATATATATTCTTTCATGTTGCTTCTCCTCAAGTTGTGACATGGGACCGATTTGCCCGCTGGTCCCCTGCGCCGTTAAGTTCATAACATCTAAAGTATTACTACAACATTTCACCATGATGTCCATTTTTCTATATAGCGTCCAATACAAGCATCACTTGCACCTTGCGCATAACGCCGGGCTATTCTAGAACGATGGTTTTCTTGGCTTGTTTTTGATATTTCAGGGGTTATCACTAAAGTGAATCCCTAAAAAATCAAAGCCTTTTTTAATGCATCCCAAAAAGGTTTTATCTGGGTGCATTTTTAGCTTCAAACTATCCAATATTTTGTGCGTTAATTTAATGACTTTGCGGAGCTGGCGTTTGGTTTTAACCATAATCACCCAGTCATCCATGAAACGAACATAAAAACCATGCTTCTTCATTTCGTCATCGAGTGGTTTCAGATATAAGGCGGCCATTAATGGGGAAAGCGGGCACCCTTTGGGAATGCCAGATGTAAAATGATAATAATTCCCCTCTCGTACTTCGAGTCGCTGGCAATATTGAGCCACTAAATGCACGAGATGCTTGCAGTCAACTTGTTTTTTAAGTGCTGTTAGCAAAACCTGATGGTCAATGGATTCATAATAGTGGTATGCATCACTTTTTAGAAGATGTTTATAATTGGCCTGATGTTGGCTAACGCCCTTGATTGCTGCGTGGATTCCGCCAGCCCCTTTTAAAGGCGTACAATGGGAATAATGTTTGGTGCTGAACAGGGGGGGTAATGTGAGTGTCAGGGCTTTTAACACCAAGGCATCGATGGCTTCCCAACTACTGATAAGCTCATTGTTGATGGTATGGGTGCGTAAGTCCCAAATGCTATTAGCGTGGCTATAGGCTTCGCGCTGGGTGCAAATCCAGGTGTATGCCCTGTCGAGGGTTATATTGGCGGCGAGTGTTGCGATAGATGGCGTGATGATTGCTTGGGGCAGGACAGAGGGGGTGGTCGGTCCACCTGGGAGTGATAGTATCCTGCGAATGTGAGATATGTTTTTAAGCGTCACAGAAATCTCTGGGGGATAATTTACTTGTTATGAGTAACTATAGTGTGTGTTATACAATAAATCAATAAAATCAGGGCAAGATCACGAGTGTCTTCAAATTAAACTGATTGCGCGATCTAATATCTTTTTTATTTATAAATGAGCAAAAGATGTCATCGTTAGTAGACTCGAGTTTAGCCAAGTATTTTAATGTATTTTTATGAAAGTGCGAAACTCGTGTCACTGATGACGACCCCATGCATGACAAGGGCGTTAAAATAATCATACGACATATAAAAGTCTCCCCAATCACCCGCATACCAACCCCAAGAATTACGTAACGTAAATAATCCTTGGTGCACATGACCGGCATGATCACGCGCACTTGCTTCATCGTCAAAACCAGTGATGATCATTTCATGACCAGATATAATATGAGACGATTGCAATTCCTGCGCAATCTCATGCGTAAGTACCCAAGTATCGTCAAGCACGTGATGAATTCCCACAGCACCCATGGTACCCAA
Organism: uncultured Legionella sp.; assembly: GCA_964625775.1. GTDB lineage: Bacteria > Pseudomonadota > Gammaproteobacteria > Legionellales > Legionellaceae. Next base: position 10,465 of record CAZVEH010000025.1, read on the forward strand.
ATCTGAACGCGGCAAGAGTGCGCCAACCACCACGCGCGCGCCTTTATTCAACGCCTGTTTTGTTTTAGATACGATGGCAGTATCCTTGATGCGAAAAGCCTGTTTAGATTTTCGAAATAACACAGTCCAAGCAACTTCTTTAGAAAATATTTTTTCCTGATATTGCCCATACACTTCTGGAGACATGCCAGTTTGTGGCGTGGTGGAATAAGGATAAGAAGTGAGGCCGCCACAACCATGTTGTCGCTGATTGCGCAGACTTATAATGCCATAGGTTTCAATTCGGTCCAATAACTCATTGCTTGACAGACCCTGCCAACCACTTTTACCCCCACCATTCGACTCCAGGTAATATCCCAATTGCAATAAACATAATTGGCTGATGTAATTGCCCTTATGAAGGGCAGCATCTATCGCAGCAGTATTCGCAAAAACCACACACGAAGCATGTTTGCCTTGATCCAGCACCGGTACATGGTCCATGCCCAACTGAATTTTTTGCGGCATAGCTATAGCAAGCAAAGATCTTCGCTGCTCACCTGGCTGCTGCTCTAGACGGCGTTGCACCTGTTGATATAACTCAGATTGTAATTGATCTGAAATCGCATAGTCTAATAAGGTAATGTCTTTTGTATCTGTGGCATGATCCGGATTTGAGGGATGAGTAGGGATTGTTTGCTCATGTGTGCCAAGCAGATCGAGATCGCCTGCCCACGCAGTATGATGCAGACATAAAACACCGACCCACAAACAGGTTAATAGTTTTTTCATGAGGTTTAAGATTAAAAAACAGGCAATATTGTACCAAACAAAAACACAAAGATCAATTTAAATACGTTGGGCCGATCGGCCCAACAGGCTATACGCGCAGATACAAGATTGGACCGAGTGTCTTCAATTACTTACAAGTAGCCGGGCGGTACTTGGCATCCAAGGTCCCTTCTGTACACGCCCATGAAATCTGACCAGCAGATGTCATTACGGGATGGAATACAATCGTGCCATTGCCTGCAGCAGGCGTGAACGTTACAACGATATCGCCTGTATTAGCCTGAATGACGATAGAAGATACATTTTTGGTAGCTGCTGGGCTTTGGAAACCAGCACCAATATCTTTGCCAATTTGCCCATTATGCGCAACCAAATACTCTGATACCGTTAACTTAGGACTTGTTACCAAAGATAATCCCTCTGTCACGCGCGCACGAACCACGTAGTTTTGATATGCAGGGATTGCGCAAGTGGCTAAAATCCCAAGAATAGCAATCACAATCATCAATTCGATCAAGGTGAATCCTTTTAGTTTTTTCATTTCAATTCCTCATACAAAGTAGGGCTTGTTGGCAGATCAGGTGTTCTGAGGGAGGGGATTCCTAACACTCAGACTCAGATCTGCAGTATAACAGGACTTAAGCAAAACCTCGAGATCGAGGTCAAGGCAAGTTTTGTTTTTAATGAGAGAGTTTAGGTGGGTTGAAAATGACCGAATTAAAAACAAAACTTAACGAAGAGATCGAGGTTTAAGGATCAGGACTTACGCAAAACCTCGAGGTCGAGGCAAGTTTTGTTTTTAATGAGGGAGTTTAGGCGGACTAAATGACCGAATTAAAAACAAAACTTAACGAAGAGATCGAGGTTTTGCGTAAGTCCTGATATACTCAAATCATTTATAGCTGATGAATCAACATGATCACATCCACCCGATTACAACGCATCCAAGATATACTCACACAAGCTTGTGCACCAAGCGTTTGTGAACTGATTGATGAGTCTTATATGCACCAAGTACCCGAAGGTGCTGAATCACATTTCAAACTCACCTTAGTGTCGGATCGTTTTTCCGGATTAAATCGTATCGAACGCCATCGATTGATCAATGGGTTACTGGTAACAGAATTTCAAAACGGCTTACATGCGTTTAGCTTGGCACTGTACTCACCGGAAGAATGGGCAACACAACCACAACGACAACAATCCCCCCTCTGCCATCGAAAAACGTAAAAAATCATAACATTATGCAACAACAATCTATCGTTTACCTATTTAAACTGCGTATAATGCCCATCTTATTCATATTATTTTGATATCCTTATGAAAGAATGGTCAACTGAAAAAATATCTGTGTTTGCCTTAGTGATGCTCATCACAGGGGCCATTGATAGTGTGAGAAATCTACCAACCACCGCTTTATTTGGTTCTTCTTTGGTTTTTTTCTTTGTGTTATCCACCATCATGTTTTTGATTCCTATCGCTTTGGTGGCGGCAGAATTATCGTCCACATGGTCAGAAGATGAAGGCGGTATTTATAGTTGGGTGCAGCATGCTTTTGGTCCGTACTGGGCATTCTTTACCATTTGGTTACAATGGATCAATACCATCGTCTGGTATCCCACCATCATATCCTTTATCGCTGGCACCCTGGCTTATTTGATCAATCCCGATTTGGCCCAATCCAAATGGTATCTACTTTGTGTGATTCTCACCGTTTTTTGGTCCTTAACTTTGTTGGGACTGTCTGGATTACGTGCATCGGCGCGCTTTGCAGGTATTTGTGCTATCTTGGGTATGTTATTGCCTATCGGCTTATTAATCGTATTTGCTATTTTGTGGATGACCAGTGGCCAACCTATGGCCATTCAATTTGATTTCGATAGCATGATCCCTCATTGGGATAGGTCACAATCTTGGGTTTCATTGACGGCTATCATCACATCTTTTCTTGGCATGGAACTGGCCGCTGTCCACGTACGTAATATTCGCGATCCACAGCGTAATTTTCCACGGGCAATATTTTTCTCTGTTATTTTAATCGTCACCACGATGTTATTAGGCTCGCTGGCCATTGCAGTGATTTTACCCAAACATCAAATTGGTCTGGTCCAAGGTATTCTTCAAGCGTTTACCTTCTTTTTTCAATACTATCATCTGTCTTTTTTGATGCCAATCTTGGTCATCGCTTTGTTGATTGGCAGTCTTGGTAGCATGATCAATTGGATCATCTCTCCAGCAAAGGGCTTACTGATGGCGGCCGATCAGGGCATTCTCCCCAAATGGTTCCATAAACAGAATCAGCATGGCGTGGCATCTCGCGTATTGCTGACACAAGCCATATTGGTGACCTGCATTTGCAGCATTTTTTTATTGCCACAATCGATCAATGAAATTTATTGGCTGTTCACCGCACTCAGCACCGAACTCTACGTGTTGATGTATGTGATGATGTTCTTTGCCGCCATACGTTTAAAACATAGCCACAAAGACAGGCCGCGTCCTTTTGCGATTATTGGTGGACGAGTGGGCTATTATGTGACCTGTGGGTTAGGATTGACGGGATGCTTTGTTGCATTGTTTGTTGGCTTTTTCCCCCCAGAAGAGGCCCTCTCAATAGGAAATGCGCACCATTTTCGCATTATCTTTTCTATGGGTATCTTCATCATGATCCTGCCAGCGGTTGTCATGATAGTGCGCAAGAAAAAACGAAGAACCCTCAGTACATCATCTAAAAGCGGCTAAACTTCCAGGTGCGGGCGTAAGCGACCGTCGAAGGATTGGTTTGGTAATCCCCCCATTTTTAACTGACGCTAAAAGTAGAGGTTTAGGCAACTAGTGCCAACTTTTGCTTTGGAGGAACTCCTCCAATTGCAGTATTAGGACGTTCATTGTTGTACGTCCATAGCCATTGTGTCGCATGTAGTTGTACCTGGGCAATACTTTCAAATAAATATTGTTAACCAATCATACCTAACTTTCGTGGCTTCGTTGCCTTATTGTCTTTGATAATCAGGGAGCTTCTGGCAACTCCTTTTTTATTGTCCAAGAATATCTCGTTAAAATCTCAATATAAATACTTTTGAGACATAGTTGATCTCCTAGTAATTAAGGTTTATACATTCATATACTTTTTAAGATATTGAATGGCGGCATTTTCTTCATCGGCAGTCAAAGCATGAGATTGAACCAATTCGCAGGCAAAGACGACAAATTTTTGTATTTTTTCAGCAGGACTTATTACAACATCCTGATATTGCTCTTGAAAACGTTTATTCAACAAATCTGAAATTGCATTGAGTTTCTCTAAATCAACAAATTTTTTCTTGTCTGTGTAGGCTTTGACAAGATTTTTCACTTTGGTTTGTAGTTTGGGTAATTGAGGATCTATCTCAAAACGCGGTTTATTAAGACAATCAAATGCGGACAGAGCGGCAAATAAATTAGGATCCAATAAAGTAAACAATTGTTCACGGTCCACAACTCTAACTAAAGAGTCTGTGTTTCTAGAGAAAATAGGACGCGTAAAATGTGCCAATTCTTGTTTTCCATAAGAATAACCACCTTGATAAAGGCCATGAGATGTGCCTAGCAGATTACTATAAATTTGTGATTTAATTGTATGATAGTCTAGTTCATACAATATAAAATTCATAATACTACCACCGGTAATTGGGTTCCCTTCAGATAAAAATCGAGACAAAAAACGTCCCTGATTATCATAAACATTAAAAGTTAACGCTTCCCCATAATTACCCGCATATTGGATGGTGATTTGGGTTTGATCTAATTCATCCTTAAACAAGTAGGTCCCTTTGTGTTCTGTATCAGGGATTAATGAGCCTATTGGCGCTTCGTTCAACGTGCTTTTTAATTCAAAACACTGAGTGGTACATTTGAATTCCTTAATGGTGAAGTTATCAGGAAAGTTTTCAGCAGACAAAGCGTAAACAGAAGTAGATAGCAGTCCAAGGAACGCAGATTTTAAAAAATAGTTCATTTTTATTCCAAATAGATAAGGAAACGTGTCATCGATTCTATTTAAATTAATGGGTCATAGCAAGTTTACTATGTCGTCACATGTAAACCTTATCAAATGAGTAAGCGCGTTGTACAAATGCGTTGTATCTTTTTTTGGATTTTGCCAGAATCAGGAGATCAACTATATCTCAATAATTTTTTTATTGCCTGACTCAATTAATCGGTTATAAAAGCTTTGTAAAGGGGTATTAGAATTTCTAGCTGCCATCGCTGACATAAACAAAATAGGCTTAATATCAGACCTTCCGTGCCCGGTAGCACGATACCCTTTAAATGTTCCACTCTCATTAGCCATCGGAACCACACCTGCTAAAGAGGCTATTTCACGGCGATTCACCCGGTAGTAGCTCCATCTCTATACCGCCGTAGGGTATCATGAAACCATTTTTTTGACCCAAATGTACAAAACAGAGAGGATTGCCCCCCAAAGTTTGAAGCAACCCTTGTGTCCACACAATGATTGAGCATTGAAATTTTGATTATTTTTGTTATAATATGAACCACTAATGATCATCTTTGGTTTGTTATGTCTATATTAAATCAGAATCGTATTGACTTATTTTATACAGCACAAAAAGCTGAACCCTATATACCTCCTATCTATTTTTCTAATTTTAAACAGATTTTGGCACACATACAGATCTCGAATGATCAAACAGAATTAGATGAGCATGCACGAAAACTTTATGTATTGATTCTTGACATCAGCACCAAGGTAACGCCTTTTGAATCAAAAAAATTGCTTATACTGGCATCGACATTTTTTGATGTCATTGATGCACTCAACTCTATGGATATTCAATATATATTCAGTACTTATAAGCAATTGGCATTCCTGTATGTTCAGGAACAAAAATTTTCTGAAGCTAAAACTATTCTTACTCAGGTTATGACTATCTATAAAAAACTCAATGAGATTTTAATGATTGATCAGATGGATCAAACATCTTCAGAGTGGCACGAGATCCAAAGTATACTTCATGTATGGCATTTTTTTCCGGACGGTATACTCAGCCATTACCCTGAGACTCTACAAAACGTCTCTCATGAGCTACAGAATAAATTGTTTTACGATGCCTATCATGGCAATCTTAGTCAGAGCATTGTTGAATATCTGTCGAAGTGCTGCTCTATCGACAGTCCGCTTAACGAAAAAGATAAATTTGGAAATACGCTCTTGTTTTATGCAGCGCTCAACGAGAAAGAATCCTTCCTTAGACTGATCACATCTATGTTATTTTTTCGGTCTATGCCGCTTGTTCTTAAAAATGATCATGATCATTCTGAACGCAAGGGCCATGTGTTACGATTATGGACACATGCTGTGAGGGCCAAAGAAACCGGTGATCTGTCATCTGCTTGTTTTTTTTATACAAAATTATATCAATTGTTGGATCCTCATCAGACTCCAAGCGCTTCCATCACACATTCGGATCATTATTTATTGCTACACAGTTGTTTGATGTTGGCACAGTTCAATGATCACAAAAATAATTCCCATTTAAGAAAACATTATCTTGAGAAATTTTTTACTCATTACAATGCGCTAGAAAAAAAATCGATTCACACCACCATCGATCCCTTTGATCTCTTAGTACAACGTGCAAAAAGAATGGATGTATATGGACTCCAACACCCAAAATCCGTTGTATTCTCAAAACAAGGGGAAGAGTTAGCAAGAGAGTATGGGTTTGATTGTATTAATACAGCAGGCGGCGGCGCCTGTTTTTTTCATGCTGTTCTTGATCAACTTAAACAGCAAAAAAGCCAAGCTGCTCTCATAAAAGATGATGCTTATCATACTTCTGATACATTACGCGAGATCGCTATCGCACATATCACACAACACGCGGATCATTATCTAGCGTCACTAGAAGATAACAGTATACAACAGTATATAGAGCATGCAAAAGAATCAGCCTATTGGGCTGATCATCAACTCATTCTGGCACTTGCTCGCACCTTAAATCTCACCATTGTGATATTTAGCACTAAGCAACCTGATGACCCTATTATTATTAAAACTACAAATGCTATAGCGACTGTTTTTTTAGTCAATCATCATAATATGCATTTTGAGAGTTTAATCAAAAATCCTGCATACAAATCTACTACCTCTATTGAAGCACTTTTGGAAGAAGTAAACGTCGACGCATTTGTACCTATCCACCATGAACCACTTCAAGTTCAACCTGCTGCACCACTACAAAATACTTCAAGCGCAAAATCACCAAAAAGTTTATCAAAACAGTGTGGGTCTGATGCTTACCATTCAACAGCAGATGCGGGACGTAAAGATAAGAATGGTCCTAAGACAGCCCCTGAAAAGAAAGTGAAAGAAGCAACTACACAGCTATTTAAATCTACTAGAGAAAAACAAACTAAAAAGAAGTCTGATGAAAAACCGCAAGATAATGGTTTACACCGCCTTATAAATTTTTCCTTATTTGATAAGAGCAGTGCCCTCAAATCTCAAGAAGATACAACGGCATCTGTTGCACTTCTAAATTCATACTTTGGCAATGAACCCCTTTCTAAAAAACCTAAACGATAAAAGATAAGAACGGAATCCCCTCACCCAAAAAGCTTGAGGTGAGGGAAAATGAATCTAATGCGTTTGTCCTGGTTTGGTAAATAATTTATCCAGATATAAAGATAACTCATGATCAGACAAAAACACCACATTCTTTTGCACGATTTGTTTGACCAATGCTTTGGTGTGCTTGTTCAAGTGTTTGTTGAGCAGCCCTTCCATTTTGGATGACATCATCAACACAATATCATCGTATTCATGCTGATTACGACCTGCATCTAAGCGTTCAGCCATTTCTCTGGCAAATTCATCAATTGAAGTGTCCAATGGACTGACCGCAGGTTCATAAGACCCCCGATTGTTGCTGCCACTTTTATAGTGCCCAGGACTGTCCGAGGTCAAGTCATGTACTTTCAAACGATTTTCAGGATGAGATATTTCCTCAACCAAGGCCAAATGTTTATTGTGGCGATCATATTCATAAATTCGACAATCATTAGAATTAGCTAGCATAATCCATTTCATGATAAAGCTCCCTTGTTGATGAAATATGTTATAAATTTCACACTCATGATTAAATTATAGTCAATAAAAATTATTTGTGTTATTTTAAATCAATATTAGGGTGTGGCATTGGACTAAAAATCACTAGGAATTGGCTAGCTCATGACGAATCAAAAAATATCTCGCAGGACTACCTAAACCCCGGGGATTCTAGATTGTCCTGATTCGCGGTGAATTGAAACGCTTTGTGGCGGTTTTACATTACATCGAAAATTTTTCATCAATACGCTGCATCAAACGCTGATGAATGTGATCAAATCCACGATTCGACATCACCAATACCGCATCACCCGGTTGCACATCTTGGCTGACTGCGTCCACAATCTCTGCGGTTGTCGCTAAAATGTGGTGCGGAAAAGTCCATTGTGAGGACAGAGAGTCTAAAGAAAATTGTTCGGGTCGTAAAAAATAAGCACCATCGACCTGATCAAACGCTTTGACCAAGGCTGTTTTATGCACCCCAAGCCGCATGGTATGTGAGGCAAATTCTAGTACCACCAAAACTCGTTGATGCCGATCGCTGTTTTTCAAAGCCTGGATCGTTTTGGAAATCGCAGTGGGGTGATGTGCAAAATCATCATAAATACACACACCATGGCGATCAGACTTTACTTCCAGACGGCGTTTGACTGGCAAAAACTGTTCTAATGCCTTCGCCGCGACATCTGGTCGCACCCCCGCTCGTGCGCTAGCTGCAATGGCTGCCAAAGCGTTTTCTATATTAAACTGCCCAATCAGAGACCAATTGACGGTTGCCACAAGCTGGCCGCGCTGAAACACTTGAAAAGAGCAGCCGCTTGGATCTAATAATGTTGCCCGCCACTCCGCATCATCCGCTAAACTTAGCGTTTCAGAGGCACTATAGATGCCTTGTTCGACCACATCATTCAGCGCTTGATCAGCTTTGGGCCGGATCACCAATCCTTTGGGCGGAATGGTACGCAATAAATAATGAAACTGTTTTTTGATCTCATCTAAATCAGCGTAAATATCCGCATGATCAAATTCGAGGTTATTTAAAATAGCCACTTCAGGCCGATAATGCATGAATTTGGGTCGTTTATCGAAAAAGGCCGTATCGTATTCATCTGCTTCAATCACAAACCATTTGCCGCGTCCCAAACATGCGCTGCTGTTAAAATTAACAGCCACTCCCCCGATTAAAAATCCCGGTTCTAAACCCGCTGCAGATAAAATATGAGCTACCATCGATGTGGTCGTTGTCTTGCCATGAGTACCTGCCACTGCAATAACACGATAGCGGGATAGAATATGTTGCGCCAACCATTCTGGTCCTGAACAATATGGAATCCCAGCATCCAGCAAACGTTCAACAACAGGAATACCACGCTTCATCGCATTACCTACGATGACCATATCCGCTTTGAGCATATCGGTACAATCGTCGTATCCTTCTGTCCAATGAATACCTTTTTCGGTTAGTAAATCAGAAATGGGAGGATAACAATTGGCATCACTACCGGTCACTTCAAACCCCGCATCTTTGGCCAAAAAAGCCAAAGCCGACATAAAGGTACCACTCACACCCAAAACATGTAACCTCATCACTTTTACCCCTTAATGACTACGCCGATCAATACTCACCTGTTGTACGACAGGATTCAACCATGGACCAGAAATTTTATAGGAATACCCACTGATTTGTTGCATGCCTTTCGATGCCAAGCTCGACAAGGCCCAGGTCGCAAGACCCGCAACTGGTCCACCCGCTATGGTCGCCACAACCGGTAAAATCGCAGTGATATAGGGTGTCATGCGTAAATCGACATCATACAACTGATTGACCAAATCCAAATCACCTTTGATACGTCCATAAGCAACAGGACCATCGATATAACTATCACTGGTACTCATCACACCTTTATTAATTTGAAAATTCCCTTTGAACACATCAAAGCTATACCCATGTGGAGACAAATCACTGAAGTCTAATTTCAAGCGGCGTGGGATGGTCTGCAAACTCAAAATACTCAGTAATTTACCCAAGGCTAGTTTTTCTTCGGTTTCTCGCTCTAGATGACTGATTCGCCCATCTTTTAGCGTCAAGTGCATTTGTCCCACCAAGGTCTTGAGAGAAAAATCATAAAAAGGAGCAGGCCAAGCTCCAGATACCGTCATCGTGGCGTTGTGCGCATCAATCGCTGGCGTGATATGCCATCGCTCTAAACTTTTGGCCAAACTGTTCACATGCAATTGCGCCTCCAGCGTGGAATGCTGCTTATTAGAGTCTGCTAACCATTCCCCCTGTACACTTAATTGATACTCTGGGGTATGAACGGTGCACGCATTTAGAACCCACTTTCCTGGTAGCGTAGACGAATTGATGTCTACTTTACCCACTTCGGTACCGTGATATTGCAAGGTATCAATCGATAAATCCAGATTAGGAATAGACTCAACTTTAGGAGCCCATTTCCCCAAAGGAGCCGATGACGACCCTTCTGGTTTAGAGTCTAAGGAAAGATAACGCACATGCCCTGAGAGATTATTTTTGGCCAACTGATAGATAAAATCTCCCTCTAGACTTTTTTGTTGGAGATGGAATGACCATTCTTTTGCTTTCATTTGATGCGCTTTAAATTGAACCGCCGAATAATGGGTGTCAAGTAAGTTAATATCCTCTATTTTCAAATTTACATCTTGAACAGAATCTAACAAAGAGGCTGAACCCGGTTCATTTGGCCACTTTTCCCATACTTTTTGCCATTCATTCACATCGATTGAGGCCAATGATCCCGTGATCCGCAATCCAGATCGGCTGGGGTGTTCAATAGTGCCTGAACCAACATGTAGATCCCCCGTCGCCGTCCATACATGCTTGGGGGTTTCTTGCATCGCAATTTTCCCTTTTAAACGCTGTGCATAGTCAATGTTTAAATCCATGCGATGTTGTGGGTGAAACGCAATATTGACCGTGATAGGTGCAATTTCAGCAATAGATTTCCCCAAAGGTTTTGGCAAATTCAACGCTGTTCCGATCAAAGAGCTATTGATGTAAAGTTTATCGATATCCGTATCATTGGGATAAACCGTCCATAATCCAGTTAAAATCAAGCGGCCACTCATCAACGAAAATGCCGGATGATGAACTAATTTTTTCAGATAATTAACAGCAACTTCACCCTCAAAACGCAATTCAGTACCTAATTTCTCTTCTAACAGAGGCTGGACTCGCAATGAAAAAGGATATCCTTCCAATACACCATCTAAGCCACCATCTGTTAATCCAAATTCGTTAAATTTCAACTCACCGCTTACCGCATCAAATAGAGCCGGTTGATCCACCACTTGGATGGATACTTCGTTTTGCTTGAAATCCAAATGCCCCTTGGCATACACATGGTCTGACTCAGGATACAATGGCACTTCAAGATTCAGATCTAAGCCCAAAGAGCCCTCAATGTCTAACCCTTGCCACCGTGATAAACGTTGTTTCAAAGGGCTAGAAAACACATAAGCCTTAATTTGCTCACCTGGCGCATCGATGGCTCCGTGTAACAGAAACACTTCTTTGCCTAAACCAATGCCTGGCACAGACAAATTCATATGGCGTACCGTCACACCCATTAAATCGGCTTCACCAATATCTGCCGTCAAGGTGCGATTGTTGACATGAATATCCGCATCAATATTGTGATTCAGTGGCCAATCCTCGTTGATCAATATATCAACATCATTCACATGCGCTTGGATTGAAAACTCACCATTTTGTTCGTCAAAAGGGAAATCTGACCATGGCCCAGAAATCACCATACGACCACTGGCATGACCTATACGAGGAATATCCTGCTTCAACCAAGCATCCAATTTTGGCTTTAAGCCTTTTGAAGGAATATAGGGTAACCAATATTGACCTTCCTTCACAGCAAAATCCATTTTCAATCTCAGATTAGCTGCATCTCCTAAAGGATCATCCACCGCACCCGTTGCACTTAAGACTAAATTAGGGTGACTGAGCACCAAGCGATCCAAGCTGACCCGCAATCCTTGACTCAACTGTTTCCATTCTATGGCTGTATTGAAAGTATCAAAGGTCAGAGCAGGATGATCGGGTAAACGAATCACCGCATGATCGCCATCCCATTCCAAACGTCCTTCATTGGGTTGCCAATACAGAGCGCCTGATATACCTGTGACGCCAGGAATATTGGCTTTCATTTGCCAAGACAAATCAGAAAACTGCGTCAAAACATCAGTCACCTCACCGTTTTGCCAAGACACTTGAGTTTCATGTAAGGCTCCTGTTGGCTTTAAAGCCAGTAGGGGGGCTAGAAATTTTGGCCAGTTGATAGCCGTTTTGAATAAGTGCATCAGAGGGAGAGTTTTGACGTACATACGATAATGATCAGTAGCTTCATGGTACGAAATCATCATGTTATTTTCAGGCCAATCCAAGCCATCCATATTCAGCATCACTTGATCTGCGGTGAGTCGCCATCCTTGTGACAATCGCTTCCAGGCCAGATTCGACGTCAAAGATAATTTTTTTCTAGGTTTGGCCAAATCAGGGGCGACCAACAAAGCATCCGTGAGTGCCACCACCGCTTGAGCACGACTCAGTTTCCCTTGTTTTAGATCCAACCAAGCATCAAAACTACACTCTCCCTGCGTAAAATGCATGGCGCTATCTGAGAAAAATTTCTGCCACTGTTTTAGTCTGGCATCATGAAGTGATACATAAATTTGACCCGAGGAATCCAATATTTTTTCGGGATCCAGATCCAAATTTGCAATCATCACCAAAGACGTTTCGGGGTGTTGCGCCAACAATATTTTCGAATACACCCGATACTGTCCCGAACGATGCTCTGCTTTGATATTCAAACTCTGTAAAGGAATTTTAGTCCCGTCTTGTAGTGCAATATCTGCTGACACATGTTTGATGATCAATTTATCTTGCGATAACAATAACCCCAGTGCCCCCAATATATTTGATTGAGTCGCCACCTGAGATTGAGGCACAGAGGGTGGAATGTTGAATCCTTCAATCTGCCAAGCATCCGCTGTTTGTTGAATGATAAAATGAGCATCTTCGACCAACAGCACGCCTGGTTTTATTTGCCAATGCAATAAGGAGCTCAGTAAATTGATACCGACCCTGACTTGGTTGAGTTTTAAAACATGATGCTGATCATCAACAATCTGTACCTGATCCATTCTTAAAACCGGTGTAAACCAATACCAGGAGGTTTCGAGATCTTGAATGGTGATGTTTTGTCCTGTCCACATCGACAATTGCTGTTGAACCTGACCACGATATTGCTTTACCCAAGGGGTTAAAGCGCGAAATAATGTAAATACAATAGCGAGTGTTACTAAAAATACAGCCAGTATCGTCCAAATATGTCGAAAAAACGTCAATACAGTCGTATGGGAAAAATATTTGCCAAGTTTAAGCCACGTATGTTTAGTACGACGTTTCATTGTTCCACCACATCAACTCCAGCCGGAACTTTGAATTGAAACAAATGATCGGGTTCTGTTTGATTCGTTTTGATGTTTGAAAAACGTACAACAGTGTGCTGTCCAAGTTGATCATCCAATTCAATGCCCACTAAAATATTTTGTTTGAACATCAAACGAACATGTTCAAAATTAGATTTATGAGATTTTGCCTGTAAATCAAAGGTATCGAACGCACCCTGTTGGTAAGACATCAGATCAAAATCACGCGCAACAGCGTTATGATCTTGACTTAAGAACAGAGCACCTGCTGCCCCCAAATGCTTTGTCTGCTGACTCACGGTCACTTGTTCTAATTCTGTATCATAGATCCACACACGCTTACCGTCTGCTATCACCGTTTGCGCCATAGGCTGTTTGGTTTGCCAACGAAAGCGGTTAGGGCGCGCCAAGGCCATCATCCCTGAGCTTTGTGACACCACGCGGCGTTTTGCGTGAATCGTTTGTATAAAAGCCGCGTGCATCGTACGAATGGACGATAGTTTTTTTTGCACCACGTCAATGGGAGGAGTATCGGCATAAGCGCCTGCAGTGATTGCGCTCAAAAGCACTGCGATCGTTCCTTTTTTAAAAAATCTCAAAGATTTTTTAATCATTATGGGCTCCTGCATTGACTAAGACGTCTCGAAAACCACCTTCCATAGGCCCCACCAAACCCGAACGCTCCATTTCTTCCACCAACCGTGCGGCACGATTATACCCAATTTTAAAACGCCGTTGCACTGACGAAATGCTCGCTTTACGGGTTTGCATCACAAACGCTACAGCTTCATCATACAAAGGATCCGCGTCTTCAACCGCTTGCTTTTCTTCACCAAACTCACCATCAAGAGAGTCGCCTAGCGTTTGGGTAATATCTTCAATATAATCAGGCGTTCCAAGCGCGCGCCAAGCATCCGCCACACGATGCACTTCCTGATCATCAACAAAAGCACCGTGTACACGTAAAGGAGATCCGGTTCCAGGCGCCAAAAACAGCATATCACCATGACCCAGTAACTGTTCTGCACCCTGCTGATCCAAAATGGTTCGCGAATCAATTTTTGAAGAAACTTGAAAAGAAATTCGCGTTGGAATATTAGATTTGATCAACCCAGTCAACACATCCACTGACGGACGTTGCGTGGCTAAGATCAGGTGAATCCCTGCTGCTCGGGCTTTCTGTGCAATTCGAGCGATCAATTGCTCAACTTTTTTCCCGACCACCATCATCATGTCAGCCAATTCGTCAATGACGACAACCACATAAGGTAAGGTCTGTAATTTAGGCGCTTCTGCATCCACAGAGTCAGTGATTTTCCATAAAGGATCCAAAATACCATCCCCTTTGGCATTGGCCTCACTCACCATAGTATTAAATCCAGCCAAATTACGCACACCCACAGCCGCCATTAATCGATAGCGTCGTTCCATTTCCCCTACACACCAACGTAACGCGCTCGCTGCTTCTTTCATATCCGTCACCACAGGCGTCAATAAATGAGGAATTCCGTCATAAATCGACAACTCCAACATTTTAGGATCAACCATGATCAACCGGACTTGTTCCGGACCAGCTTTGAATAATAAACTCAGAATCATGGCATTAATACCAACAGATTTTCCTGAGCCCGTGGTGCCTGCTACTAATAAATGAGGCATCTTAGCCAAATCCACCACCATAGGATGGCCGGCAATGTCCACACCCAGGGCCAATGTCAGGGGCGAGTGCGCATGCTGATACACATCGGCCGACAACACATCGGCCAAGCACACCATTTTACGGTGTGGATTAGGAAGCTCGATACCTACCACGGTTTTTCCAGGGATAATTTCCACAATACGCACGGAAGTCACCGATAAAGATCGGGCCAAATCTTTGGACAAAGCAGACAACCGACTGGCTTTTACCCCGGCAGCCAATTGCAATTCAAACCGAGTAATCACGGGTCCAGGATGTACAGCAACCACATCCACTTGGATACCAAAATCAAGCAAATGCTGCTCCACGTCCCGGGATAAGGTTTCTAAGTCTGCTGCGCTGTACCCGGAAGTCAATTGACTGAGATCACCCGCTGATAGTAAGGACAAAGGCGGCAAAGATCCCGCCTCCACTTGCATAGAAACCGGCATAGGCTTTGATTTGGATTTAGCCGCCCGCTCTAAAGGCAGTGTATTTTGCTCAAAAGCTCCAGATGCGGGGATGATCGCTGAAACATTGGGTATTAATTTCGGCTTGGAAGGCGTTTTTCGCAAATCAGCTTTCATCGTTAATACAGGCTTATCCAGCGCAACAGGATCTTCTTCTAGGGGTTCTATCGTCGCTTTAACCGCAATGAGCTTCGTCAAAACCGCAGCCGACCAAGCATACGCTCTAGACATATATCGATACACAATTTTGGTCATCAACAAAACAGCGCGCCCTAATCCCTCCAGCGCACCTACCCAAGATAAGCCTGTCAACCATGACATTCCGACCATAAGAATAGCGGTTAATAGCAAGATAGCGCCTTGAACATTCACCGCATGGGTCAAATGCACCATCAAGGTTTGACCCAGGATACCACCTGAAAAGCGAATGCCCAATGCCGGATTCGGAGTGATTTGGATGTTCACCAAACCACAGCCACCCAGCACAAACAATATCAAGCCTACCCCGCGCAAAATCATAGTCGACTGATGAATACCTCGAAAAGTTCGATGCTCAAGCAACAAACTACCCGCCAAATAAAAAATAAAAATCGGCATAAAATAAGAAAAATAGCCAAATACAACATAAAACGCTGTGGCAATACACTCACCCACTTGCCCGCCAGCATTCCTCACCATGTCAGCGCTTTTTTTCGCTGCGGTATCATCGACTTGATAAGTGAGTAGTGAAAATAGGACAAACACAGCCAAAGCAAGGATCAAGATAAATCCCCCTTCCGTCAAATGCTTGGTCAAACGCTGAGAAGGAGAAGATTGTGACGGATTTGTATCGCGCGATCGGTTTTGTTTCATCATGAGTATTCTAAAGAAACGGTTTTTAATTTATTATCCGTCATACTATCACAAATTATATCTGGCGTGCTTGGATGTCTAAAAAAAATCATCATCAACTTATTATTCTTGGTTCGGGACCTGCAGGATGGACTGCTGCTGTCTATGCGGCTCGTGCCAACCTCAACCCCGTGGTCATCACCGGAATGGAAATTGGCGGTCAACTGACCACCACCACAGACGTGGACAATTGGCCTGGCGATGTCGAAGGACTGCAAGGTCCGGCATTGATGGAACGCATGCAAGCACATGCTGAGCGATTCCAAACCCAAGTCATCAATGACCATATCGTACGCGCAGATCTACAACAACGTCCTTTTGTCTTACAAGGCGACAGTGAAACCTACACGTGCGACGCACTCATCATTGCCACGGGTGCATCAGCTCGTTATTTGGGTCTCCCTTCAGAAAAAGCCTATCAAGGTCGCGGTGTATCCGCTTGTGCAACCTGTGACGGCTTTTTTTATCGTAACAAACGAGTGTGTGTGATAGGTGGAGGCAACACTGCCGTCGAAGAAGCCTTATACTTATCTAATATTGCGGCTCATGTGACCTTGATTCATCGCCGCACCTCTTTGCGTTCTGAAAAAATATTGCAAGATAAACTGTTTCAAAAAGAACAATCCGGCAATATCAGCATTCTTTGGTCACAAGAATTAGAAGAAGTGCTAGGGGATGAGAAAAAAGTCACGGGCGTACGATTACGCCATGCGGAAACCCAGGACCTCACAGAATTGCCCCTTGATGGCGTCTTCATTGCCATTGGCCATACCCCAAACACTCAATTATTCACGGATCAACTTGAGATGAAAGACGGCTATTTGGTCATTCAATCCGGATTGCAAGGCATGGCAACAGCCACGAATATCCCTGGAGTTTTTGCTTGCGGAGATGTCGCAGATCACGTATACCGCCAAGCCATCACATCTGCTGGATTTGGATGCATGGCTGCATTAGATGCTGAAAAATATTGCGATTCGCCTAAGTAGCTTGTGCACGGAATTTGGACTTGTTAAAAGCATGAAACACGTGACACGCCATACAACATCACCGACAAATCTTCCCCATCTTGTTGACGCGCCACCATGCTTTCTTGGTGGCGAATGTTAAAGTCATGTTGCGCGCATAGGGTATGAATATACTGCGGATGATGGCAAAAACGAATGCTGCTTTGTAAACACCAAGGCGCATCTTGACTGATTTCCGTAGTAAACCAAAATACAGCGTTTTGCGACATCGAACCCTGTATTGCTTTGAACAAAGGCTCGAGATCTCCGAAATAGGGTAAAACATCTGCTGCAACCACCACATCAAACGGTATTGTATTACCGTGTAAAAAACTTAGAATTTCTGCTTCGACCAATTCATCGTAAATCGCTTTTTCTCGAGCCACTGTTAGCATTTTTTCTGCAATATCTACCCCAACCAAATACTGGGTGACCGGACGTAGTACCATGCCACTCAATCCCGTCCCACAACCCAAATCTAAAGCACGACGATAGGACGGGGTTGCGTCTTGATGAAACAATTCCCATAAGCGCTTAGGCACTGAGTAGTTTAAATTTTGTTGCATATGTGCATCATAATACATAGAATAATGATTAAACAAATCATGTACATATTCGGGACAGGCTTCTGAAGATTGCTCATTGCGCAGCCCTTTTAACATAAAGCGACTGGTCGCGTCTTCAGGGTGGACCACCAAGGCTCGCTCTAATAACTCGCAAGCCTCTAATCGCTGTCCCAAACGCATTTGGATAGCAGCCAAATTACTCAATGCACCAAAATGGTCTGCCTGCAAGACCAGTATTTTTTGAAACAAAGCCGTGGCAATCTGCACCTGCCCTAACCCCATTTGCGCAACAGCAGAATTATATAAATACTCTAAGTTCTCAGGATCTTCGCGCAAGAGTCCATCATAGTATTGCAATGCGGATTCATAGCGATCGAAATGAATAAAGGTCGCTGCCAAATTATTGCGCGCTTCTATATGATGATTGTCCAAAATCAATGCTTGAGTAAAATAATCAATCGCACGCTGTTCATGGCCTTGCTTCAATGCAACAACACCCCGATTCACCCAAGCCTCGATATGTTCGGGCGTTTTGCCCAGCAGAACGCACAGGACTGTTTCAGCTTCCTCGAGGCGCTCTGCTTGTATATAGAGTAAACCAAGATAAAAATGAACGGATGGATGTTCAGCATCCAGCGATAAGACATTTTGAAATTGTTTTTCGGCCGCAACCAATTCACCGCGTTTCAATAATAATAAGCCAAGATTCAAATGTGCAGGCACCAAACCGGGATCGCAATGCAAGGCATTACGATAATGTTGTAAGGCTAATAGATAATTGTTTTGTGCCTCATATTCAATAGCCAAATTATTGTGGGCTTTAGCATAGTTGGGATGGATATCTAAAACACGCTGATAATGGTGAATGGCTCTTTCTCTCTGGTCAATACGTTTATAGACATGGGCCATATGCATGTGCAAACTGATTTCATTGGGTGCTTTGAGTAAAGCCTCTTGCAAAGCCTCCAAAGCTAATTGTTGCTGACCCAATGCTGAATAAGCTTGCGCCAGATAACCCCAAAGTGTGATGCGCTGCGGCTCTTCTCTGAGCAAACGTTGATAGATGGCTAATGCGCTTTGATGATCGCCACGCTGTTGCAAACGCAAAGCATACTCAAAATTATGATTTTGGGTCATGATCACACAATCAATTGCTAAGACAATAGTATCATCATACACTATCAGCACGGAGACTAAAAACTATTGAGCAACGATGTATCACTCCAAACATATTTACCATCATGATGAACATGAATTGCATGGCTACCTTGCATATTCTGAAAAAGATGACCAACCGAAACCCGCCGTGTTGATCATTCATGATTGGTCAGGTCAGAATGAATTTGTACAGCATAAAGCACAGATTTTTGCTGAGTTAGGTTATGTTGGTTTCGCTGTTGATATGTATGGTTTAGGAAAAACAGCCAAGAAAAATGAAGAAAAAGAGGCGTTGATGCAACCCTTGATTCAAGATCGTTTATTGTTGCGCATGCGAATACGTGCTGCCTTGGATGCTCTTGCCGCCATGCCTGAAGTCGACCGCAATAAAATTGCTGCTGTTGGGTATTGTTTTGGCGGGTTGTGTGCACTGGATTTGGCCCGTAGTGGTGCCGAAATCAAAGGCGCTATCAGCGTTCATGGCTTGCTCAATGCCCCAGAAGATTTGGCCAGTCAAACGATTGAAGCCAAAGTATTGGCCTTACATGGCTATGAGGATCCCCTGGTACCGCCAGCAGCTTTAGAAGCGTTCGCTCAAGAAATGACCCAAGCTAAGGTCGACTGGCAGCTTCATATTTTTGGTCAAACCCAACATGCGTTCACGAACCCACATGCCCATGACACCGAATTAGGATTACTATATTCGGCACATGCGGCCAGACGCTCGGCACAATTGATCGACCTTTTTTTGGAAGAATGTTTTGGCTGAGCATGAAACGAGCCAAGTGCTGATCACAACCTTAAATCACTTATTAACAGAAAAAAACCAGCTTTGCGCAGTGGCTGAATCCTGTACAGGAGGCTTAATTTCAGCTGCAATCACTGCTTATCCTGGTTCTTCTGCTTGGTTTGATTGCGGGTTTGTCACTTATTCCAACCACGCCAAACACCTGTTACTTGGTGTCCCGCAACAAACATTAGATAGGTTTGGTGCGGTGAGCAAGGAAACAGCCCAGGCGATGGCCGAAGGCGCGTTACAGCATAGTCAAGCCGATGTCAGTGTCTCCGTCACCGGCATCGCCGGCCCAAGCGGCGGCAGTCCCAACAAACCTGTAGGTACCATCTGGTTCGCTTGGGCCAGCAAACTTCGCCCAACGCAAATAGCACAACATCACTTACAAGGCGCTCGCGCCGATATCCGTCAACAAGCGGTGATCATAGCCCTACAAGGATTACTGGAACAAGCACAACAGGCGTAGGTTGATCGGATCGCTGTGCAACCCACTCGCCATTGAGTCCGAGCTAAATGTCCAGTGTGTTGAGCAGCTCCCAGCCAAACGCATTTTAATTTTGAACATGAAAGCCATCTCTTTCGCCTACCTACCGTGCTTTATGCACGGTATCCAGACGATCTTGATTCGAGATTGAAACTGGATTCCGCATAAAGCGCGGAACTTAGGCACACTGGTTATACTATACTTATTTAGATGCAGTTGCCCTGGAGCAGCTCCTATGTTTTGCCTCAGTTCTGTTTAAAAGTCAACTCACTATAAAGTCGCAACACAATATGCCGATACATACCAAGTAGACCCATTGATACAGAAACGCCATTACATTTTATGTTCTTTTTTGGATCTTAAATTGGTTTTTTTGTTCTTTGTGTGCTATAAGTTATCTTTATTATCACTATGTGGCTAGAGGGGCAGGATTATGACTCGCATAACACCGAAAAATCCTCATTCGAGCTCGACCATCAGTAGCAGTGCTTCGAGACACCCCTATAAAAAACACCCAAAAGATAGTGACGTTCTCGGTTTATCTCCACGTGAGCTAGAACGATATCAAAAAATGGATGCGTTTAGTCAAGCTAAAATCATTGATTTTTTAAAAGAAAGAAATCGTTTGAATGGGTTTGTAACACAATATTTAGAAGAGAAAATAAATTTTAATATCTTAATTCAGTTGCTCTTCCCCACGGAACATAGCCTACGCTATGCATTACAAAAAGCGGATCAAATTGAACAAGACATTAATCAGCAGCTGGATCACAATGAGACACCTCTGTTTGATAAAAACACCACCAAAGAAAATAGAGTACAGATACTTCTGTCTGTAGCCCACTCCTATAGAGAAACATTGCAGAAAAAATTGCAGGCACCCCAAAAAGCAAGCCATGAAAATTTAGACCAAAAACTATCAGACTTGAACTTGATTATTGATGAGCTGCAGTTGCAAATTGATCGCTCTGAATTTTTTCTTCATAATAAAGCTATTTTGCACATCAAAGACTCTGATCTCACTTACTTTCTCAATAAATTAAAAACCATTGGCATTACCGGGTTACAACCCAAATCTGCCACCAAAGAGCAACCTGCGTTCTTCAAAATCAGCATACTCACCGCCCTCTATGAAAGATTTACCCCCAATCAAGAAGAAGCGAATCAAAAACCCGATGAAGATAGGGAGGAAGATGAGTCTGCACGTCCCTCCAACCGTCGCCGTTAGTTAGAGAGCTTAAGGTGAAACTTGATCACTCCAACATCATGCACTATAGTTAAAGTATATATTTTTTAAACAACAGAGATATATTATGAACTTAAAAGCAGAGTTAGATCATCAAGAACAAGACCGAAATCAGTTGATTGAAAAGTTATCAAAAGACATCGAGGCCATCACTGTACAAACACAAGATCTTCAAAAACGTATCGAGGATTTAAGCCGTCAATTGACAAGAGACAGCGATCTAACTGCGCGTATCTCCGCAAAAAAAACTGAGAAAGAAACCCGCAATGCAGCGTTACTTACACTGCAAGCACAACTCAAACTCACGAAAACACTGCTCGAGATAAACAAACAAATTGAACAAAACGATAAAAAAATATCATCTCTTTTGAAATACTTCAGACAAAAAAAACAAACGGAAGTCAATCAATCTACTCCATTAGGGGCACTAGAAGCAGAGCAGGCACAAAAACAGGCGCGTCTTGATAAGATTGAGTCCCACATCGAAAATCTTGAAAGCTTACGGTCAAAACATTCTGGCTTGAGAAAATGGTTTAACGATATTTTGCAAGCCATAGGTTTTGTACAAAAACCTGACAAATATAAAGCCAAAGAGGCCAAGAGACTTCAAACTGAGTTGCTCGTCATTACAAAAGCAATAGAGTTAGAACACCAAAATAAAGAGCCACAAGAACTAGATACTTCAACCACTGAGGCAACACTTGATCCTGCTGACATCTCACCTACCACGCAAGCATTAAAAACACAGTTAGTTGGCATCCAAAAAGCAATCAAAGATTTGAATAAAGCGTTACATGCCACCAACAAAGAAATATCAACCACAGAAAAATCTCGTGTAAAATCCGAAAAACTATCCGCTATAGAGCAAAACAAAAATACATTAGAGCAGCAGCTAGCCACTTGTGTCACCCTATTGGGAGAAAAAACAAAGCTGGTAAAGCAACTACAAGATCCTGAAAGAGTAAAAATATTGCAACAGTTAAAGGATAAGCTTATCGAAATAGATCAAAAACGTAACGAGTCCATAAAAACTAAGCACGAGCGCCATGAAACTCGTTTCTTTGCAGCTCATCTGGCAAATGAAGGCACAAATGTTCCTGCAAATGTGGCCATAGCCAAAATCAAAGCTGCTTTAGAGCAATTCATGCGAAACATCGGTGAAAAAAGTTCAGAAGTCAAAGTCATCTCAAGCATCACGACGGTATTCACCCAACTACAAATGTTAGCAGACCAAGCTCCACATACCGTCGATAAAGCTAAGCAAGAAAAAGAATTGACAGACAAGCTCGTCAGTTTGATCAATACACTGCCACCAGACAACCCTATCAAAGCAGCTCAAGGTAACATCATAGAGCGATTTGCTGAGAGCACCCAACATCCATCAGCACATGCAGATTCCCACGCGAGCACGCACAAAGGAAAAGGACACCCCTAGGGTTACCCCCCTAAGATAATGATGTTGATTGATATTGATAAGCCGACTCAGTGTTCTCTAATAGTCTAGACAGTAATTCAACTT
>CAZVEH010000026.1:0-31627 GCA_964625775.1 uncultured Legionella sp.
CCACACGACAGGAGATCCCTCGCTGCGCTCGGGATGACGTGGGGAGTTACCATTTATAGTTTATAATGCTCAATTATTGATCTAATTGAGGTTTAAAATGCGTGATTCACTGTCTATTTACCGTCATACACGTAGAACTGGCGATCATTCGAGAGTTGGAGAAGAAGCTTATCGGAGTTATACATTTGGAAATGAAGGTGTTCATCATTCATTTGCTGACACAGACAATACGCCAATTGACGCAACGATAGAACAGGAATTTTTTTGGCAAAAATGCGATGAAGAGTGTGATGTTACTATTAAGGTTTTTGAAATAGTATTTGAGAGAAATCACAATGTTTCTTATAGTCTTGAGATGGAAACAGCTTATTTCAAAAGCATTGAAACGATGTTGCGTGCCGCACTAAATTGCAATTTCGATCCAATTAAAAATGCAGATCAAAAAGAGTTTCTATATTTCATCAAAAAAATTACGAACAATCCCACAAAAGATTTAGCACCAGGTATGAGGTTATTTAAATCAACTGCTGTGCTAAATAATGTAAATGCTTCATCTGAAAATTTGTGTATGCAATTAACCTTAAGCGTACAAAATGAAAGTGATTGGGTTGCGGATAATGTGACCATACTAGATAAATATAACTCAAGAATCAATCAAGTCTGCTTCCATTGATGATCTGAGTTCTCTATGAACAAATATTATGCCACAGCATGACTGAACGCCATGGCGCACGTTTACAGACATTAGATATGTATAGAATATGTCAGAGAGGACTAAAACAAGCCTCAGCATATTTGCCTGAACAAAAAAGATTTCATTTTACCCCTCATAAACTGCGTCACACTTTTTAAAGAAAATGACAGATAAGCATGGGTGCATTTTGCTCAAGAAATGAGTGGCAATGTTTCGGTATGCCAAACCTAGCCAAGAAGAAATTCATGATAGCATAAAGGCACTTTTTGAATATTGAAGTATTACTAGGATGCAGGGCAAGATCAAGTGTGTCTATAAATGACTCAAATAGCCGACGTCCCGCGGGACGTAGTAAATTGGTCATTGGTTGCAAATTAAATTCCAATCGAGCATTTATTCAACACACATGCGGTTGCCCTGTGCTGGGATGTGTCCTAGATGAAAAAGTAATGTGCCTAGAAAGTTAATTATTGGTTGTAGTAGCGATTGGGAAAATTGACGTGGTCATGGTGGTATTTGCTAGCTGCGCACTAAGTGGTTTTATACCCGAAATATCTGTATATATGCAACCACATTTATATTGTTGTAATTGATGTAAGCACAAATTTATAGATAGTCAACTAATACCACTCCCATGGTTTTGCAGTATCAGGTAGTATGCCTTGATTAATGTCTTTAACTGAGTACATACGGAGAAAATATCGATCTTTGCCATCCCACGCGGGACTAAACTTTTTACGTTTATGCATAGTTATTTTATTGTTTAATACAACTATATCCCCAGACTCCACAAATACGGTTTTTTCAATCTGATTTTGCCCTAATATATGACTAATTTTTTTGCAAAAATTAACGGCCTTTGGAGTTTGACCCGCTACACCTCGCAGGGTAATCCTACTATAAAATCGGCCATCGGTATTTTTGTGTAACAATGGAATATTCTCGCTCACTGTTGTTTCTTTCAGTGAATAAGGATTAGTGACTGAAAACTCAGGGCTTAATCCAACTAGAATATCATCCTCATCGAGTTGATTTAAAACATCCTCTAGAATTGCATAGGTAATAGGAATATTGTCTTTACCTGGGTGAACAATACCAAAAACCAAGTAATCTGGCATTGGTGACAATTGTTTTTTTTTCATTATTGGTCTATAAGCTGCATCAACATGCCAGGTCAAATCTACAAATGGAGATTGTGAGCTATATTCCAATTGAGAATCAGGACGGGGTACAACCGCTCTTATCAGGTGTTTTGTTTCCTCTTTGTATAAAAGCGGGAAAGTATTCATAACACCTATAATCGCGTACATATGACAAATCAGGGCTTTAACCTGCTCTGGCTCTTGGATATATCCAACGTAAGCTGATGCGGTGTCAAACGAAATTTTTTTAGTATTTTTGATATGAATTATAGGAGGATTCGTTTGCGCGACTTCATCAATTTCTCTTACAAAATTCGAGTATTCATCGAGGAAGAAATTTTTTAAATATTCAGTAAATATGATTGGATTAGCTTGTTTTGCAAGATCAATTTTTTCTAAAAACCCATCTAATTTTGTTCTATCAAAATAAATAGTTTGCTCCATTTGAATAATCAGCTCCTTATCAGTTTTACTTTTAAATTAAATCGCTCTAAACAACATGATATGTTTCCGAACAAAAGATTAGACAAAATCAGATAAAAACGACTAGGGTATTTTCCTTGACGATGTTAAAATTATCAACCAATAAATGTGAAAATAAATAAATTGGATTTACTAGAAGCCTAAGGAAGAGCATTCATTATGCAAGACAAAAGCAGACAATGTCGTGCAGATATTATGCACATAATGAAACACGATGGGTATTTTGACAAAGTAATCTCAAAATCTGATGTTGATTTTGGCCGAATGAAATTGTTCTTACAATCCCTAGAAAAATATACTGATAAAAATCTTGACTCTAATGAGAGCGACAAGAACTTACCGGCGCCAAGGCTCTTTCCTTTATTTCCTGGATTAGAAAACAAATTTGTCCATCGTATAAATGATTTTCCTTATCTTAAAATACTAGAAAAAGCATTCTCAGAAATAGAGCAAGAAGCTTTGTCATTGGAATCCAATGAATCTCATTTTCTCAATTTCCACTTAAAGAATCTCAAACCTGGTGCTTGGGGCATATATCCATTGCCTTCTGTTGATGAAAGTACCAGCGCGAAGATCTTTCCGAACACCGTAAAAATTGTAAGTCAAATTCCTAATAGGTGTCTTTTGTACTCATGGGGAAATGCTGTTTTTTCTGCACTGAATCCAGGTGCTCATATACCTGAACACTACAGTCTGGATAATTTTAGATTACGTTGTATGTTAGGAGTTATAGTTCCAGAGGGTTGTGAAATGCGAGTTGGGACAATAAATACATTTTGGGAAAGAGGGAAAATTTTATTATTTGAGGACTCATTCGAGCATGAAGTATGGAACAGAGGCTCGGGCCGTCGAATTATTTTAATATTTGACATATGGCATCCTGATTTAAAGCCTCTTGAGATAGAGGCTCTTATTGCGGGTTTTGCCTATCCTAAAGTTAGGGAAGTTATTTATAAATTTTTACAGGGTAAAACAGCAGAGTACGATGCTTTTTTAACATCCGTATCAGAAAAAAATATTTTTTTATCGAATCACTCTAAATATTGGAATTAAACCTAAAATAGGCTTCAACGATAAAAAGGAACTGTAGTTATGGACAATAACAGCACAATTCGCGATTCATATTTAATGTTTCCAAGTTGGACTCAAAATTTTTTTACTTGGTTAACTGGGAAAGCCCTTAATAATCAAAGACCGTTATTTGTCTCTAGTATTTGGATTCATTTTTTCACACCTCTTTCTTTATTTATTTTGGGTATTTTTGGAAACATATATTTGGTTACTGATAAACCATCCGTAAATTGGTGTTTAATCCCGATATTTTGGATTTTCGTCGTAGCAGGAACAAGGAACATGGTGCTGACTATAAGACATGAATGTGTGCATAATAGATTTTCATCTAATAAAAATATTAACAAAATTTTAGGCGAGTTGGTAACTATTCTTTTGATAGTAAGGACTGCTAAAGCCTATCAATATGACCATGTTTCATTACATCATAATAATGATATATTGTGCTCAAGAAAAGATCCACATATTCATTATCTAGCAGAATGGGGATTAAAACTGGGTATGAGTAAAAAGAAATTATGGATAAATCTAGCTAAAACTTTATTATCCCCTTATTTCTATTTGAAAAGCACTTACGATAGAATAAGAGCAAATGTTACGGCAAAAAATTTTACAAGAAGGGTTTTAGCTATTGTTTATCTTCTTGGTTTAAGTTACGTCTGTTGGGTATCTTCGGTTCCATTGTATAAATTAATTTTTGCGTTTTTCTTTCCTTTATTTGTATTATCAACTGCTAGTTCGCTAATTGAGACCATTAGCGAACACCCCATGCCTCCTGAAAAAAATGTTGTCTTAATTAAAAATAGGCGAGAGGCGCTCACAGTAAAATGCTGGTCAATATTAAGTGGTGCAGAACTGCCATTGCAAACAAAGTCTTTGCCTATAAAAACTTATAGATGGATCATATGGATCATTAAAATGACTGGGCATTTAATTGTCAGATTGACGATTCTTCCTGGCCCTCTTCCTTCTCATGAAATGCATCATCGTAAACCAGGTCAGTATGATTGGCGGGTAGCATTTTATGAAAAACAAAAGGATATTCAAGCAGGTCATACGGACTGGCCGCCTTATAGAGAAGTTTGGGGTTTGATTCGATCTTTAGATTTAGTATTTCATGATATGAGTCAATGGGAGTTTTTAGATGAGACGCATTGAATTAATTGATGCTCAAAAAGTTGCTGTTATTTTAGATAAGCATCCGACTTTAGTAAAAAACGAAGTGATGAATGCATTACAGATGCACTATGCCAAAAAAATAAAACAACCACCTAAGCAATATATTAGACGAAATCATCAAGTTAGTATTATTGATCGAATTATATCCATGCCAGTTTATGTCGACGGTAATCCTGGCATTGCTGGAATAAAGTGGATTGGGAGCCATCCTGATAATTACTCTCTCGGGATGGAGAGAGCAAATGCGTTAATCATTTTAAACGACCCCAAAACTAATGCCCCAATGGCTATTTTAGATGCTTCTCAAATTAGTACGCAACGCACGTTTGCTATGACTCTTATAGGGATTGATACTTTATATCCGCAGGTCAAAACTGTTGCATGTTTGGGGATGGGGAAGCTAGGCCGTTGGCATGCTCAAATGTTACCGAAACTCTACCCGGGAATTACAAAAGTATATTGTTTTAGTCAAAATGCATTATTTGATGATTTATTATCTGAACAGATCGTCAAATGTAATAGTTATCAAGAGGCAATTTCTGCAGCTGACGTTGTAATAACTACGACTTCTGCAACTCGACCTTACATAACATTTAACGATGTGATGAAAAGCAAGTTAATTATAAATCAGTCGGTTATGGATTTTCATAAAGATGTTTTTACTAATGCATCTCATGTTATTGTCGATGACTGGGATGAGTGCTTTCATGCTAAATCGAGTTTTACTGATGTTGTTAATGAAGGGCTTCTTAAAAAAGAGCAGACACTTGAAATTGGTCAAATAATTTTTGGTAAAACTCCGATTAATAGCGGTCTGATTTTTTTCAATCCCTTAGGCATGGCAATAGAAGATATTATGGTTGCTCATAGCATTTACCGTATTGCATTAGCTAATGAACAGACAAGCGTTTTTTATGTTGAATAAAACATATGCCTTTTTGCGACAACTTTGGATGGGTAAAAATTATCAGATTTGAAAGCATTATAAGGTTGTATAGTTACTGAAAAATTTTGTTAATACGGCGGAATGATTCTGGCAATCTATATTCGAATTAAAACACCAGTTAATTTCTTCATACAAGGTTAAATCCATCAAAAATGGAAAATCATATAGAAAAAAATCTGATTAAATTCAACGTCCTTCAACATATTCTTAAATATACGGCTCCTATTTATCTAATTCATCTTGTGAGCATTTTTTCGTATTTTTCTAGTGCTTATTTTATCTCATGCCTTGGAAAAAATCAGATTGCTGCATTTGCTATTGCAAATACTTACTTTGTTTTTATAAGCGTTTTTATGACAGCAACGCTCAATACAATTAGTATGACGCTTGGTAAGTATGGTCTTAAAAAATCCACAAAATTAGTCAAACATGTTATTTTCAATGGTTTTTTGTTGACACTGATGCTAAGTGCATTCGGGACAGTTTTACTCTGGAATGGTATGCATGTTCTGATCTTATTAGGTCAGCCGTTTGATCTGGCGCTATGTACTACTCAATACTTTCATTATGCTGCACTTTCTATTACTCCTTTCCTACTCAATTCACTGATTTCACAAATATGTATTGGCTTAGGAAAACCGGAGCTTAATAGGGCTCAATGTTGGATCAAACTACCGCTTATCATAGGTTTAAGCTACCTACTGATCTTAGAAAAAAAACAAGGTATAGCAGGCGCGTCTTTAGCACTCTTGTTGACTAACCTTCTTATTTTACCCGCCACATATTTCTTGCTTAAAACGAGTAATATAGGTATGTGTATACATTTAAAAACACTTAAATTGGGATGCTGTTTACGAATAAAGCAACTTTTTAACAGCGGTGTGTATATCGGTTGTCAATTTTCTGGAGAATTAGGCGCTGTGCTCTTTTTCTTGTTTCTTATGGGCCATTTTGGCAAAGATGCATTAGTAAGTACTCAAATCACATCACAATATTCAATTTTTTTATTAATAGGGTCTCTCAGCGTTTCTCAAGGACTTTCCAGCTCCATTAGTGAGTATGTTGGATTTGGGTATACAAAAGAACTATCAGTTAAGTCGTATACAAACACAGCATGTTATTTTCTCTTACTAATTATCACTCTTTGGTCATTGTTTTACTTGTTAATACCGGTACAGCTGATGAGCTTTTTTATCAATGTTACAGATGCTGATAATACTCAACTAATTCATTTAACCAAGTCGATGTTGATAGCTAGTATTCCAATTTTATTTATGGATGGTTTGCGAAACATTCTTACAGGTAGCTTAAGAGGACTAGGTAATACGAGAACGCCTATGATAATTGACACATTAGGCTTATGGTTTGCGGGACTGCCGTTAAGTTATTTTTTTGGGTTTACCATGGGCTATGGACCAGTTGGACTAAGATTTGGGTTTATGTTGGGTTATTTTGTATCCGCAATGAATTTATTAATATTATATAGAAAAATCATTGCGGATAAATTTCAGACTTTTGCTGTGTGCAAAAAACAGGTTTCAGAATGAGTGTTTTCGTGTGGCTGCTTATATCGAAAATTATTTTTTTCATCCATAAAAAGAACGGTTGGCTGGTGTGTTTTCCATTCTTCTTCATTTAGATCAGCATACACACAAATAATCACTCGATCTCCTGGAGACACAAGATGAGCACAAGCTCCATTTGCTTGCATCCGTCTACTATTTGCTGGTTCAGGAATTGCGTATGTGGAAAATCTTGTTCCTTTGTCTATGTTATAGACATGGACCATTTCATTCTCTAGAATCCCTGCTGCTTCCAATATCTCACTATCGATTCCAAAAGAACCTTCATACTCTAAATCTGCGTGAGTAACTCTTACTTGATGCAATTTTGATATTAAAAAAGTCCTTATCATTTGTAAATTCCCAATTTTATTAAAATAGTCGCGGGCATTATATTTTGATTAATAAATTCAAACAAGGTATTCTTCCTTCAGTTTTAACACCGAATAAAAAACCAACTTGGCAAAGGAGCTGCCTTCAATGGATAGGTCAACAACGTTAACTTTATATCAAATGTTTGAACTGCAAGCTCAACGCACACCTAAACAGTTAGCCATTATTAGCAAATATCATGCTATCAACTATGAAACATTATCCATTTATGTGAATTCTTTTTCTTATAACCTTATAAATGAGGGTATTTTATCAGGTGACATTGTTGGAGTTTATACTGAGCGTTGCCCGGAACTTATTGTCGCTATTTTATCTATTATGAAAATTGGTGCTTATTATTTGCCTTTAGATATTCATTATCCCGAAGAACGTCTCACGTATATGGTTGAAAACGCAAGATGTTCATACATTTTGTATACTCAAAAAAAAATGTCCGCTCTTTTAGACAGCACTAATCAAATAAAAATAGCGCTAAATACGGCTACATTGCGTGATCAAAAATTCGCGGCTAATTTTGAAAGTAGTATTGCTTGCATTATTTATACGTCAGGCTCTACCGGGCAACCTAAAGGAGTGTTATTAAGACACGATGCTATTATCAATCGACTCGCATGGATGTGGGAAAAATATCCATACCATTCTGAAGAAAAGTGTGTATTGAAGACACCAATTTGCTTTGTGGACTCGATTGCGGAAATTTTCTCACCAATACTTCGCGGTGTAAGCTTAGTCATAGCACCTGATCAACTAGAAAAGGACGTTAATCAATTTATTGACTTTTTATCAGAACAGAAAATTACCAGAATTTTGCTAGTTCCTTCGTTATTATCTGTTATGTTGTTATGCAAAGAACTTAATATAAAAATTCCATATCTCCATTTTTGGGTTGTCAGTGGTGAGGCACTCCCATTGGAGTTGGCGTTACAATTTAAAAACGTCATGCCTGATTGTGTATTAGTTAATCTGTATGGATCTACTGAAGTTACAGCAGATATATCATTTTATGAGGTAAACCTATCCGAACTTAATGGTTATGTTCCAATTGGTCAGCCTATTAATAATAGTAATATTTATATACTAGATGACAATATGTGTCTTGTTAAAAACGGTACCGAAGGTGAGATTGTTGTGAGTGGAATTGGTCTTGCTGAAGGCTATCTGTATGACGAAAACAGTGAAAAATTTGTAACCATCAATATTAATAATAATAAAAAACGCGCTTTTAGAATGGGTGATAGAGGCAGATACAATCTTGATGGTTATTTGCAATATTTAGGGAGAAAGGACGACCAGATAAAAGTTCGTGGAAACAAAGTTAATCTCAATGAAATTGAGCGATATATTCTGGGCGAACTTAATATACATCAATGCGTGGTTATTCCAGAATTTGAAAACGGTCTTGTCTATCATCTTACAGCATTTATAACAGTTAATCTGTCGAATTATCCCGACTTTTTAAACAAAATAAAAAGTAAATTTCCAGATTACATGCTTCCAAATCAGTGGATTACACTAAAAAAATTCCCACTCTTGCCAAATGGAAAAATTAATAAAGCGGCACTGACTAAAAAATTAATGTCCCAAAAATCAGATCTGATAGTTAAACCAAATCAAGCTTACAATTCCTACCAACTCTTTCTATTGAATGCGGTCACAAAAATTTTGAATACGAATGACATCCAACTACATGATAATTTTTTCGATCTAGGCGCTAGTTCCTTAGATTTGGCAAAAATTGCAATTACAGTTAATAATGTTTCAAAAGTAAGTATTACGGTCTTAGACATCGCTCATAATCCATCAATTTATTCACTCAGCAAATATCTAAATACCGATATGTCAGTAGAAAAAAAAGATACACTATCCATGCTGACTATATCTTTTACGGCTCCAGATGCACCTAATTTGTTCATTATTCATCCCATAACAGGGTTATCATTTCAATACTTAAAATTAAAAAATTATATTACAAGCTATAATGTATACGCTATTAGCAATCCGTTTTTTAGTCAAGATGATGGATTTGAGTCTATAGTTGAAATGGCAAAACATTATATAGAAATTATATTTTCGGTTCAAAAAAAAGATGGCTTTCATCTCGCTGGTTGGTCATTTGGAGGTGTTGTGGCGCTTGAAATGGCATCTCAATTAAAGAATAGAGGATTAATAGTAGATAAAATTATTCTAATAGACAGTTTCAATATTCAAAAACTATATGCTAGTCAGATTTCTGATGCGTTGCTGCAACATGAAGTTGAAATAGAAATGAACTGGCTACGCGTGCAGCAACAAATTAACTTGGATCTACCTGAGGGCTTTGTATTTAAAAACGAAGTTTGCCGTAATATTAAAATGCTTTTTAGACACAATCCTAATTACTTAAATGAAACTGTTTATTTGATTAAATCCGATATTCCAGAGGTAGATAAATACCCGCTAAGCGTAGACGAATGGAATGGTTGGGCCCACTTAATTAAGAAAATAGAAAAATACACTATTCAAGAAAAGCATGATGATTTATTTAAAGAACAATCTATTACTGAAATAGCTGTAGCCCTTAATCAAATTATGAATACGAACAATCTTTGGGATAAATTAAAAAATTTATTTTCCCTCACTGAGCTAGAGCAGTTCGAGAATTATTTAAATCTTAATTTACCAACGGAAGAAATGTGGCTATACCTAGCACAACATTATTTAAATCCAGAATGGCCGCTCGCAAGACATCAGGCAATTTTCAACTTCGTTTATGCCAATTGGCAAGAAAGTGTCAAAGGACCTAAGCCGATATGGATTCCCACGCAAGAGTATTTAAAAACCTCTAGATTTCAAAATATGCTGCTGTCTAAAGGTTTTCAAAATTTTAATGAGTATCATCAATGGACTATCGATAATGAAGCTGAGTATATCAGGCAAAATATTGAAAATAAAAAGGTTGTTTTTGATAAACAATACAGAGAAATTTTTAATTATGATGAACAAAAGAGAGTAACATGGCTACAAGACGGAAAACTAAACTGTTATAACACTTATTTCGATTCAGAATATCTTGCTAACAACCATGCACTGGTTTATTCAAAAGATGGTAATACGATAGAAAGAGTGGATTATGGCTCGCTAAAAAAGCTTATTGATAATGTTGCAATAAGTTTAATAAATCACGGTATTCGAGCCAGAGATACTATTGCTATTTGTGCTCACTATACGGTGGAGTCCATTGCTGTATTTTTCGCTGCGATCAAAATAGGTTGTATTATCAATTGTGTAATGGGATTTTTGCAAAAAAGAGAAATTGAAGATCAACTAAATACCGTACCATCAAAACTAATTTTTACGGATGACTACCACACTGAGCTGAACGAAGAGTCGCCTATGGAAAAATTAAGCTTTGTTGATTCAAAAAAACTCATATTGCTTTCAAAAAAAAGTTGTCATCATTCAGAACACTTACTTGATTGGAACCAGTTTTTATCAGATTGTGATAGTCTAGAATCTCCGACATATTCTTACGATATCCAAGAAACTGTTTATATTTGCTTTAGCTCAGGAACGACTAGTCGTCCCAAAGCTATACCTATAACACATGAGATGATTTTAGCGCAAACAGGTCACAATATTCCGCCCGATGAGATCACATACTGGCCAACCAGCCTAGGGGCAATTGTCGGTTCGATAACTCTTTTTGGTGTTTTTTTCAATCGTAGCACATTAGCCCTATATTACTTAGGCCCCAAAGATCCAGGGTTTTCAAATTTTGTAAAGCAATCAGGTATAACCCGACTGGGAACTTATCCCAGAATTCAACATTATTGGAGAAAAAATAACTCACTGCATCATGAGGATTTGAAAAAAATTAAATTAATTTACTCAACAGGAGAGTCAGCTGATTATGATGATCAATTTGACCTCTTAAGAAAATGTCGTTACAGGCCTCTTTTAGAAATATGTGGAGGTACTGAATTAGGTAAAAGTTATTTATCATCATTTGATATTTTACCTGTAGCATTAGGTTTTTTTAACGCAAAAACACCTGGAAGGAATTTTGTTTTGATTGCAGAGGGGAAGCTATCGCCAGCAATCGGAGAAGTATTTATGAATTCTGGGCATTTCTCTCTTTCCCGCTCTCTGTTGAATGATAACCATCACGATATCTATTTTAAAAATAGCCCGATAGATTCAAGTGGTAACCCATTAAGACGTGTTGGCGATGTGATTGAGATCATGCCCAAAGGTTTTTTCAAGTTAATAGGGAGAACAGGTGATACGTTAAATATAGCTGGTCATCTTTTTCATCCTATATCGGTTGAATCCTACATTAATCAGATTTCTTACATTTCAGAAAGCGCTGCAATTCAAATACATTGCCATGACAAAAGAGCGTTATTAATTCTTTATATCGTTTTGGAGAGAAGGCATCCCACTTATGACTATATTAAAGACGATATAGAAAGGCACTTAAAAGAAAATTTTAATGCAGAAATTATTTTATATGATGTTGTTTTGTGCAAATCGTTACCATTAACTGCTGTAGGTAAAATAAAACGATCCAAACTAAGAATCGAATACAAATTGAGAGTGGATTGTTCATCATGACATACTAGGGATAGAAAACATATGCTGCAATCTATAGTTTTAACTTCTGCGCAGGACGCAGACTCTTTAACGCATTCTATAAATACATTTTATGATAAATGCATCTCCAAAAAAATTAATTTTGGTGATGAATATGCATATATTAGACATAATGAGCTCGATCATATTGATAACTATTTAGCAAAAAATGAGACCTTTTTGCTGCTGCTTATTGGCCGTATTACAAATTTATCAACGCTGAGATATGGGTTATTATGTTCTATTGATAATGCTCTGATGAGTACCCCAGCACAGTTTTTGCTTGATTTATATAGTCTATTTGGAAAAGCTGGCTTTACTTTGCTAGATGGTGAGTTCTCAATTTTTATTAGAGATAATCATGTATTAAGAATGTATACAGATCATTTTGGAATGTTACCTTTACATTTTTTAATCGATAAAGCTGGCCAGTTTTGGATTACTAATGAAATTAAATCAATTTTAACAGTCGATACGATCGATTTTTCACTCAAAGAGCTCCATGATATTCGTCCAAATAAAGATAACGCTTCATCGTTTGGTTATTTTAAAAAAATTTCCAAAATTCCTCCTGGATGCGAATGTATCATTGATGTGAACAATAATGGATATACATTCAAATCCTCTTATTATTTGAAGTATTCATTCGCAGTAGATAAAAATATTCATAAAAACATCGCTATTGAAACTCTAGATAAATTGTTACACCAAGCTATACAAGAAACAACTAATACCAGACCTATTGGTGTTGCACTTTCTGGAGGGTTAGACTCGAGCTTAATCGCCGCGATTGTTAAACAACATGCCCATGATGTTCACACATTTTCCATGGGAACAGTTGGTGGGAATGAATTCTCTTCGTCAAAATTAGTCAGTGATTTTCTGGGCACAACTCACCATGAAATTATGTTTGATACCAAAGAATTATCGAATGCTTTGCTGCAAACCATTTTTTATAATGAAGTCATAAGTGCCATTTGTGTTGAGGTTCATCTTGCTTTTTGGATTTTTCTTCAAGGAATTACACCGTACACTTCAACTCTTTTCACGGGATTCGGTGCAGATATGTTATTCACGGGGCGATCATCAGTGGATGACAGCCCTTATTTATTACAGAAAAATATTCAAAATCACTTCATGAAAGTACAATGGCGTGGCGAATATGTTCCTTTCGTAGCACAAAAACATCATATTGATGTCAATAATTCATTTTGTAGCAGCAAAGTAATTGCGTTCGTGTTATCTCTTGACCCTAGTTTGAAAATGTTTAATAAGCAGGTCAAATATATTTTGCGTGAATTAGCACATACAAAAACATATATTCCAAAAGAGATCTGTTATAGACAAAAAATTGCGCTTGAAGAAGCAACTTCAATTAATAAATTATTTAGTGCTTACCTAAACACTTGCGAGCATTCAGACGTTGAGAAAAAGAGAAAATTTACATACTTTATTTTCAAAGAAATTTTTGAACATAAAACTCCCATTTCAGATATTGACCCAACTCTCATCATAACTTCGAATCTAATCGCATAATAGCATTTGAATAGATTTGAGCTTTTTGATCTGGATATGCGTACAATAGCATCAGAAATTGAGTATGATCTAGCGTAATCTTACATTTGATAACTTTTTACCAGGATCGGGGCAGGACCTCATTTAGGTTTGTTTACAATTACAAGATGCGGTTGCCGTGCATTAGACCACTGCAGTCATCCTGAGCGAAGCGAACGATATGGACGCAATTCAGAGGTCGCTTTACACAGGATGACGAGTTATCTCAGGTATTTTGAGTGAAACAAAGCATCTTTATTAAATCAAAATTCCGCATGTCCCGGGGTTCTTGGGAATGGAATGACATCACGAACATTGGTGACGCCGGTGATGTAAGA
Organism: uncultured Legionella sp.; assembly: GCA_964625775.1. Classification (GTDB taxonomy): domain Bacteria; phylum Pseudomonadota; class Gammaproteobacteria; order Legionellales; family Legionellaceae. Next base: position 13,974 of record CAZVEH010000026.1, read on the forward strand.
CACCAATCGCTCCAATCCTAAGCCAAAACCAGCATGAGGCACTGTGCCGTAACGTCTCAAATCTCGATACCATTGATACGTTTCTTTGTTGAGATTGCACTCATCCATACGTTGGTCTAGTACTGATAATCTCTCTTCACGCTGGCTGCCGCCGATGATTTCACCGATGCCAGGGACCAGAACATCCATAGCAGCTACTGTTTTTTCATCTTCATTAATGCGCATATAGAAGCTCTTGATGGCAGCAGGGTAATGCGTCAAAATAACCGGCTTTTTACAGAGCACTTCTGCCAAATATCGTTCATGTTCAGATTGTAAATCCAATCCCCATGCCACAGGATACTCAAAAGCTTGCTTCGATTTTTGTAATTGATGAACCGCTTCGGAATAAGTCATGATTTCAAAACTGGCGTTGGCCAAATCGGTGAGGCGATCCAACAATCCTGGAGAGAGGTGTTGGTTAAAGAAAACCAAATCATCCATACGCTCGGCCAGCACAGTTTGGCATAAACTTTGTAAAAATACCTGGCTCAACTGACAAATATCATCTAAATTTGCAAAAGCCAATTCAGGTTCAATCATCCAAAACTCCGCCAAGTGGCGTGATGTATTGGAGTTCTCAGCACGGAATGTTGGCCCAAAGGTATAAACTTTGGATAGGGCCAAACAATAGGCCTCCACATTTAATTGGCCGGATACTGTTAGAAATGCTTCACGACCAAAAAAATCTTGAGAAAAGTCTAATTCACCCCCAGGTGTTTTAGGTAAATTGAGAAGATCAAGTGTACTGACTCGAAATAATTCACCGGCACCTTCGCAATCACTGGCTGTGATGATGGGGGTATGAACCCAGAGGTACCCGCGCTCATGAAAAAATCGATGTGTGGCTTGAGACAAGCAATCACGAACGCGCGCGACTGCACCAATGGTATTGGTTCTGGGGCGCAAATGCGCTACATCGCGCAAATATTCTAAGGTATGTCGTTTGGCAGAAATAGGATACGTGTCAGGGTTATCTACCCAACCCACGATGTCAATTTTTTCAATTTGAATTTCAAACTGTTGACCTTGGCCTTGCGAAGCAACCAAACGGCCACTGGCTGTGAGTGAACAGCCCGCTGTGATACGTAATATGTCAGACTGGTAATTTTCGAGAGTTGCAGGAATAACCAACTGAATGCCAGCATGGCAGGATCCATCATGCAAAGTAATAAATGAAATACCCGCCTTGGAATCCCGGCGTGTTCTTACCCAACCTTGAACGGTGACTTCTTGATCAGCAGCAATATGACCAGATAAACAATGAGCAATCGAATGTGTTTGTGACATGATGATTCAGCAGCTAAATGAAAAAGATGATACACCAGACGGTTAGGCAAAAGCCAGATGATTCATTCAGGACTTGCAAAATCCTCTAGGTCGAGGTAAGTATTTTGATTCATGAGGGCGTTTAGGCTCATGTATCAGGGCAACCGCATGTGTGTTGAATAAATGCTCGATTGGAATTTAATTTGCAACCAATGACCAATTTACTACGTCCCGCGGCTCGTCCGCGGGATCCAGGAATTTAGCAAGATCTCTGGATCCCGCGCATAAAGCGCGGGACGGCGGCTATTTGAGTCATTTATAGACACACATGATCTTGCCCTGGCTCATGTATTGCAATTTAGCGTGAATACAGATATTAATATATCATACCAATGTTTATCTAGGGAGAGATATATGGTACGACAAGAGTATTATACGTTCTTATTATCTCAGATTTTTGGATCCTTTGCGTTTGTTGTTGCTGTGATTTTCTTGGCACGCATGCAGTATTATCGAAAATTAGTGTTACAAATGCATGCCAATGATCCGATCATTTCTGTGTGTAGCTTAGTAGGGTTGTTTCTAGGTATTTTTTTGGTGGTAACGCATAATGTTTGGGAGCTTAAACGTTTGGTGGTGGTCACCATCATGTGTTGGTTGGTTTTGATCAACGCGGTGAGCTGGCTCGCTTTACCTGAAAAAATGCTGGCGATGACCAAAAGAATTTTTTCAGGCAATGGCTATCATTGGTTGATTGTATGCTTATTGATATTTGGCATCTTGTTTATCGCGCGAAGTATAGAATTATTTATTGTGTATCGGTCTGCTTTGGGTATGCATTAATAAAAGCAGGTAGCGTATTGCAGTGGTCGGTAATGGCCTGAATCAAAGGGTATTTTTCCAGAGGAAACTCGAGGCGTTTGGCATTGTAGACCTGAGGAATTAGGCAAATATCTGCCAAAGTGACGTGATCTGCGTAGCAAAACAATTTTTTTCTAGTATAACCTGATAACTTTGTTTCAATAGCGTCAAATCCCTCTTGTAGCCAGCGGTGATACCAATGTTGAACCTGATGGCTATCAGCATGCCAATCTTCACGTAATGCGTTTAAAACACGCAAATTATTCAAAGGGTGTATGTCGCAAGCCACAGTAAGCGCCAAAGATCGAACTTGCGCGCGTTCCACTGCGCATTCGGGCAACAACGGGGGGGCTGGATACCTGTCATTCAAATATTCAATGATGGCCAACGATTGGGTCAAAGACGTTTTATGATCCACCAAGGTAGGGACCAAAGATTGAGGATTATGCAGGTGATACGTTGCCGCATGTTGTGCGTCTTGCGTCAAATCGACAGGGATGATGCTGTACTCTAATTGCTTGATTTCAAGAGCAATTCGCACTCGATAAGAACATGAAGAACGGTAGTAATCATAGAGCTTCATATGAAACCACTTGTTGTTGAATAGAGCCAAAAATATTTTCTTGTTTCTCAGAATACATTTCTATGCGAATCGTATCGCCAAATCGCATAAAAGGCGTAGAGGCCTGGCCTGATTCCAACATTTCCAACATCCGCTGTTCCGCAATACAAGAAGATCCTGCACTACGATCGCAATTAGATACCGTACCGGATCCAATGATAGTTCCTGTGCCCAAAGGTCGTGTTTTGGCCGCATGTGCAATGAGTTGTGCAAAAGAAAAGGTCATATCTATGCCGGCATTAGGCTGGCCAAATAAGGTGTCGTTGTAATAACTCAGTAAAGGCAAATGGACTCGTTGTCCATCCCATGCTTCTCCAAGTTCATCAGGCGTGACTGCCACAGGCGAAAAACTACTGGAAGGCTTGGATTGGAAAAACCCAAAGCCTTTTGCCAATTCATTGGGAATCAGATGTCGCAGCGAGACATCATTGACCAGCATCAAGAGTTTGATATGTTGCCTGGCTGTATCGGACTGCGTGCCCATAGGCACGTCATCAGTTATAATGGCAATTTCAGATTCAAAATCAATACCATACGCCTCATCGGCCACACAAATGGGATCAGTAGGCCCTAAAAATGAATCAGAACCTCCCTGATACATTAAAGGATCGGTCCAAAATTCCTTTGGCATTTCTGCTTTTCTTGCTTTGCGTACCAATTCAACATGGTTCACATAAGCACTGCCGTCGGCCCATTGGAATGCGCGAGGCAAAGGTGCCGCGCATTGCCTTGGATCAAACTCAAATGTCGACGTAATTTGCTCGGCATTAAGGTGTTCATAAATGCTTTGCAAAACTGGCGCAACACTTTGCCAGTTATCAAGCGCGTGCTGCAGGGTTGGGGCCACATCGGTGACCCAACAAGCTTGCGTCAAGCTGCGATTCACTACACAAAGTTTACCATCACGTGTGCCTTTTAAGCTGGCTAATTTCATGAGGGATCCTCCGATAAGGTGCCGCGCTTAATTTGATCACGTTCAATTGCTTCAAACAATGCTTGAAAATTGCCTTCTCCAAATCCTTGATTGCCTTGGCGTTGAATGATTTCAAAAAAAACAGGTCCAAAGACATTTTCAGTGAAAATCTGCAATAACAATCCTTGTTTAGGATCCGGCTCACCATCGATCAAAATGCGTTCCTGTTGTAGGCGAATCAGGGGTTCTTTGTGCCACGGGATGCGCTGGTTGATCATGGCATAGTATGTGTCGGGTACGGTCAAAAACTGCACGCCTTTCTGACGTAATTCATGTACTGAGTGATAAATATTATCTGTCGAAAGTGCAATATGTTGAATGCCTTCACCGCGGTAGTCGTGCAAGAATTCTTCAATTTGAGATTGATCATCTTTTGATTCATTTAGCGGGATTTTGATCCGATTACAGGGACTACTTAAGGCGCGGCTTTTTAAGCCCGTCAATTGCCCCTCAATATCAAAAAACCGAATTTCTCTAAAATTAAAAATAGTTTGATAAAAAGCAGCCCATTCATCCATTTTGCCGCGATGAACATTGTGGGTGAGATGATCAATCACTTGCAACTGAATATCTAAAGCAGGCTCTGGTTCATGCTCTTGCCATTGGTCCGCGAAAGGAAGGGCACCTTCTTCTACAAAATAAATCACGGATTGACCAATGCCTTCAATGGCCAGCATCTGATGCGAAGGTTTGGTTTTATCGACAAAAGGTTTGCCACCATGTTCAACGGCGTATTGATAAGCTTTGTCAGCATTTTTCACTCTAAATCCCATAGCACAAGCGCCTGCTCCGTGAATGTGGGCATGTTCAGCGGCTTGAGAGTGGGGGGTTGCATTGACTATAAATTGAATATCACCTTGCTGATACAAATCAATAGGTGCGTTTTGATGTGTTGCTCGATGCACAAAACCCATGGTCTTAAATTGTTGATGTAATATCTCTGGGTTCGGCGCTGAAAATTCTAGAAAAGCAAAGCCATTTAAGCCGCAAGGATTATCATATTTATCCATTTACATGATCCTTAGGTTGAATTAAAAACAAGCCATCTCGGATTGCCAATAAGCTGATTTCAACACGATCGTCCTGAGCGATGATGGTGTTTAGTCGACGAATTTCCCGAGTTTGAGCGTTATTGATGGTTGCATCAATCACGTCTCCTCCCCAAAATACATTGTCTATGGCGATCAAACCATTGGGTTGAATCAACTGTAAAGCATATTCATAATATGCCACATAATTGGTTTTGTCTGCATCAATAAATATAAAATCAAAAGACTGAGCTTGCCCTTGATCTAACAAAGATGCGATGGTTGTCAAGGCAGGTCCAATACGCAGATCTATTTTGTGGTCTTGTTGCGCTTTTTTCCAGTAAGGCAGACCTGTATCGGTCCATTCTTTATTTCGATCACACGTGATGATACGTGCGTCATCCGGCAAGGCAAGAGCCATCGCAAGGGTAGAATACCCAGTAAACGTGCCAAGTTCTAACACCCGTTTGGCACGAATTAAGCGTAACAGCATTTGCAAAAATTGCGCTTGTTCAGGGGCGCTTTGCATCATATACAGGGGATGCTGAGCTGTTGCGTCCCTAAGTGATCGCAATACGGGATGTTCTCGCAGAGAAATCTGTTGCATATATGCATACAGTGGCTCGGATACATGCAAATGGGTCATCATTATCCCTGTAAAATCTCTTCAGCCATTTGATCAGCAATTTGACTGGTTGGCTTCTGCTCCTGCTGAGATCGTGTGAAAACTCGAGTGAGTGACTGGCCAATGCGGTCAACATTTTTTTGCACATCTGCTTCGGGTGTGCGAAAGTATTTTCCGCAGGCAAAAATCACGCCGCCGGCATTGATGACATAATCAGGCGCGTATAAAATTCCTTTGCCATGTAATATTTGCCCATGAAAAGCGTGCGCTAATTGGTTATTGGCTGCGCCTGCAATGATCTTAGTTTGAAACTCGGGGATCGTGGCATCATTGATAACGGCACCCAAAGCACAGGGAGAAAAGACATCACAAGGTACTTTGTGGATGTCTTTTGTGGATACGGACTGCGCACCAAACTCCGTTTCGACTTTGCTCACACGGGCTGCATCAACGTCTGCCACAATCAGTTTGGCGCCTAGATCATGTAAATATTGTGATAACAAATAGCCGACGTGCCCTAAACCCTGAATGGCGACGGTGATGCCAGCAAGACTATCGCGTTGCGTCTGAAATGCAACTGCGGCTTGAATGCCTCTTAGAACACCCATCGTAGTTGCTCGGGCAGGATTACCGTCATCGCAGGACAAACTGGCGACATGCGGGGTATGTTCAGCAATGATGTCCATATCACTTAATTCAGTGCCGCTATCCAAAGCTGTGATGTATTGTCCATTTAATTCTTGAACAAATTTGCCAAACACATGAAAATAAGCTGCTCGATCAAATGCTGTTTTGGGCTTAATGATAACGGATTTTCCTCCGCCCAAGGGTAAGCCTGCTATAGCTGATTTATAGCTCATGCCGCGTGCCAAGCGCATTGCATCAAAGAGAGCTGCGCGACTATTGTCATATTCAATAAAGCGACATCCGCCGAGCGCTGGCCCGAGATTTGTATTGTGAATGGCAATAATTGCTTTCATACCCGTTTCTGGATCAACTTTACAATGGATATTGCCAAATTGATGTTGAAGCGCATATTCTAGGAAGTCATCTTCGTGATGAGTTTGTTGAGCTAAGGTATGTTGCATGATATGTAGGCTCCTAAGTTGCAGTTGACTGCATACAAACTGTGGACTGTTTGCCATTTTTTTTATGTACACTCATGTCATTATGACAGGACTTATGAAAAAGCTCGAGATCATGGTGCGTTTTATTTTTTAGTACAAGCGGTTTTGGGACATTAAGGAGAATACAGTGAGCCGTGCTTTGAAGATGCGTGATAATGCGTTGGATTTAGGAGCCATCATTGGTCATCGCGGACTAGCCGCATTAGCCCCAGAGAATACGATTGAAAGTTTTGCACTTGCTCACCAGTATGGTTTAAAAGCCGTTGAGTTTGATGTGGTGCTCAGTGCCGATGGCGAAGCCTTTGTGTTTCATGATTTGACTCTAAATAGAACGACCAATGGGCGTGGTCCGATTGGTAAAGCATCGTCTGAATATCTGAAGAGTTTAGATGCGGGCTCTTGGTTTTCGTCGAAATTTGTTGGAGCACGTATCCCGACGTTGCAGGAGACTTTATTGTGGTTGATTGATCATCATATGACTGCCAATATTGAAATCAAACCGTATCCTGGTTTTACCTACAACACGGTTTGCTCTGTGTTACGTCATATTGATGAGTTTTGGCCAAAATCTATTCCTTTACCTTTGATTTCATCCTTTGAAATTGAAGCATTGCGTTTGTGTAGAAAACTACATCCTACCTTACCCCTGGGGTATTTATTAGAGCGTTGGAATCCTAAAGAAATAGAGTTGGGGCAATCCTTAGAATGCGTATCTTTTCACTTGAATCATCGAGCGACTACACCAAAATATATTGAAGAATTGAAACGCAAGGGGTTTTGGGTGTATGTTTATACAGTCAACCAACAATCCTTGATCAATAAATATTTTAACTGGGGAGTAGACGGGGTGTTCAGCGATTATCCTGGATGGAGGATTCAGTCTGGGCAATGACCTTATCCCTAAGATTATGGACACTATACCTTTGATGGTTGTGCTTGGACAAAGTTATTTTTAAGGACGATGTATGTATTGGTTTTGCGGTGGGGTAGCATTGGTATTAATGGGGTATTTATTATTGGTGTTGTTAAAACCGGATTATTTTTGATGATATCACCCCATGCTGCGTTGCAAGTTGCTGTTTATCTTGGGATTGTTTTGTGCCTAGTCAAACCTTTGGGTTGGTATGTTGCTCAGGTGTATCAAGGAAAACCCACCTATCTTACGCGTGTCCTTGCGCCTTGCGAACACTGGATCTATCGACTGTGTGGTATCCAGTGGCGTCAATGTATGGATTGGAAACAGTATGCTTGTGCTTTGTTGTGGTTGAATGGCCTTAGTTTGGTTCTGGTGTTTGCTGTGCAGAGCGCGCAACACTATTTACCCATTAACCCGCAACACATGATTGCACCCAATGTCTGGGTCGCATTCAATACCGCCGTGAGTTATGTTACCAACACCAACTGGCAAGCCTATGCCGGTGAAAATACCATGAGTTATTTCACTCAAATGTTGGCATTGACCAGTCAGAATTTTTTGTCAGCTGCCACTGGCTTAGCGGTGTTGATGGCTTTAATTCGCGCACTATCTCCCAGTAAAAAACCTAGTTTAGGTAATTATTGGGTGGATATGGTGCGCGGCGTGTTGTATATTTTATTGCCTTTATCTATTGCGTTAGCGTTGATTCTAGCGTCCCAGGGTGTGATTCAATCCTTAAAACCCAATCAACACATCCAACCCCTTGAATCTATCACACATGATAGGCAAACCACCTCGACTCAATACATGATTCCTATGGGGCCTGTTGCTTCGCAAATCGCGATCAAGCAATTGGGATCAAATGGGGGCGGTTTTTTTAATGCCAATAGTGCTCATCCTTTTGAAAACCCAACACCCATCACTGATTTTTTTGAAATGCTGGCTATTTTAGTGATCCCAGCTGCGCTGACCTATACCTTTGGGCTGATGATCAACGATAAACGTCAAGGAAGAGCTTTATTGTGTGTGATGCTGGTTTTATTTTTACCTAGCGTTTACATAGGCATGATTGCAGAGCAACAGGGTAATCCTGCCTTACATGTTTTGGGTGTTGAAGGGGGGAACTTTGAGGGCAAAGAATCGCGTTTTGGAATAGTTGGTTCAGTGTTGTGGACGGCGGCGTCAACGGCTACGTCGAATGGCTCAGTGAATTCTATGTTGGATTCTTATACACCTATTGGTGGTCTGGTTCCTTTGTGGTTGATGCACTTAGGTGAAGTGGTGTTTGGTGGTGTAGGTAGCGGTTTGTATGGCATGTTAATGATAGTTATTATGGCGGTGTTTATAGGTGGATTAATGGTAGGCAGGTCTCCAGAGTATTTGGGAAAAAAAATTGCACCTTTCGACATCAAGATGGCTACGATTGCCGTATTATTGATGCCTTTGTGTGTTTTGTTGTGCTCGGCTGTGGCATTGATGCTGCCGGTGGGTCAAAGTGCACTCACCAATCCTGGCATGCATGGACTAACAGAGGCACTCTATGGGTTCACCTCTATGATGAATAACAATGGTAGCTCTTTTTCTGGGTTGCGTGCTCATGAACCTTTTTATTTGATGTTGGGTAGTGTTTTGATGCTGATAGGGCGCTATGGTTATATCCTTCTTATTTTGGCTTTAAGTGGCTCTATGGTTGCAAAACCCAGCATGCCGGCAAGTATTGGGACATTAGCAACGCACACGTCTACATTCATGATTCTGTTGATTGCTGTTATTGGACTGTTAGGTGCCATGTCATTTTTGCCTGTGTTGGCTTTGGGACCGATTGCTGAGCACATCATGCTTTGGACATCCTATGCACCATAATTCACAGCCTATATCAGTGTGGACATCTTCAATCATCAGCGTGGCGTTGCTAGATGCGTTTAAAAAACTCAATCCTCTTTATCAAATACGCAATCCCGTGATGTTCACAGTTTATATCAGCGCTCTCCTGAGTTTACTATTACTATGCCAAGCTGTTTTAGGGCAAGGCGAGGCTTCTATCAGATTTATTATTGTGGTGAATTTAGGGTTATGGTTCACCGTAGTCTTTGCTAATTTCGCTGAAAGTATGGCGGAAGGCCGTGGAAAAGCGCAGGCACAATCCTTGCGCCGCGCGCAGCAAGATGTGTTGGCAAAAAAATTGCTTACGGCTGCACTAGAGAGTCCACAAACCCTGATTGCTTCGAGTCAGTTACAAATCGGTGATCTTGTTTTGGTCGTTGCAGGCGACTTCATTCCAGGTGATGGTGAGGTGATAGAGGGTATTGCTACCGTTAACGAATCGGCCATCACGGGCGAAAGTGCGCCCGTGATTCGTGAAAGCGGTGGAGATCGGAATTCAGTGACCGGTGGTACCCAAATACTGTCTGATTGGCTTATTATACGTATTACTGCGAACCCAGGTGAGACGTTTTTGGATAAAATGATCCACCTGGTGGAAGGTGCCAAACGGCAAAAAACACCCAATGAATTAGCGCTGACGATCTTATTGGCATCGTTGACTTTGGTGTTTTTAATGGTGTGTGCGACATTACCTGCATTTTCTATTTATTTGGTAGAAACAACGCATATGGGTTCAGTGATGACCCTGACTTCTATCCTTGCTTTATTCGTGTGTTTAGCGCCTACCACCATCGGTGGATTGCTGTCCGCTATTGGTATTGCGGGAATGGACAGAATGATTCAGGCCAATGTCATCGCATTGTCAGGTCATGCAGTGGAAGCGGCAGGGGATGTGAATGTGCTGATTTTAGATAAAACCGGTACCATCACTTTGGGAAATCGTGAAGCGATTGAATTTATGCCAGCTAACGGCATCTTAATCAAAGACTTTGTGATGGCCGCGCAGCTGGCGTCCTTGGCCGATGAGACGCCAGAAGGCCGAAGTATTGTGGTTTTGGCCAAGGATAAATATGACATTCGTGGCCATGATTTAAAAAGTCTAGAAGCAACGTTTATTCCATTTACTGCTGACACTCGTATGAGTGGCGCTAATTTACCCGGGCGCCAGATCCGCAAAGGATCGTCGCAAGCCATTGAGACGTATATTGAACAGCTGGGTGGCAGCTTTCCGGTGGATGTCCAAAACAAAGTTGATGTTATTTCTAGCCAAGGCGGTACAGCTTTGGTTGTGGCAGAAGGCAAGCAGGTTTTGGGTGTGATCCATTTGAAAGACATTGTCAAAGGCGGTATCCGTGAGCGTTTTGCAGAATTACGACGTATGGGTATCAAAACCATAATGGTGACGGGAGATAATCCATTGACCGCTGCCGCGATTGCGGCCGAAGCGGGGGTAGACGATTTTCTTGCTCACGCTAAGCCGATTGATAAATTAACCTTGATTCGATCTTTGCAAGCACAAGGTTTCATGGTGGCAATGGCCGGAGATGGCACCAATGATGCGCCAGCTCTAGCTCAAGCAGATGTGGCTGTGGCGATGAACTCAGGAACACAAGCTGCAAAAGAAGCGGGTAATTTGATTGATTTGGATTCTAATCCTACAAAACTCATTGAGGTTGTGAGTATTGGCAAGCAATTATTGATGACGCGCGGAGCCCTGACGACCTTCAGTATTGCCAATGACATTGCCAAATATTTTGCTCTTTTGCCTGCGCTATTGGTCAGTACTTTTCCAGAATTGCGCGTTTTCAATCTGATGCATCTGCATACGCCCCAAACTGCTATTGTATCTACCGTGATGTTTAATGCAGTCATTATTGTGTTTTTGATCCCATTGGCTTTACGTGGTGTTCATTATCGCCATATGGGCGCTGAACTGTTACTGCGGCGCCACATGTTGGTCTATGGTTTGGGTGGATTGGTGATTCCTTTTGTGGGCATCAAATTGATCGATCTTGTATTGGCGTGTGTTGTGTGAGAGGGCTGACATGGTAAAATTAGCAACGCAAGCTTGTCGTGTTTTGTTGCTCCTTTCCCTATTGACGGGCTTGATGTATCCCATGCTGACGACCGGTTTGGCGCAATTGTTTTTCCCCTGGCGTGCCAATGGCAGTCTGTTATCTGTGCACGGGCAAACTATTGGTTCACAGTGGATAGGGCAAGAATTTACTGCCGAGGAGTATGTTTGGGGACGACCTTCAGCAACATCTGTTTTCCCATACAATGCTGTAGCGTCAGGTGGTTCCAATTGGGGACCATTAAATCCTGATTATCTCGCGTTGGTGCGCGATCGAATCGCACGTTTGCATTTTGAACATCTACCGATACCCGTTGAATTGGTAACCGCTTCGGGCAGTGGTCTTGATCCTGATATCAGCCCTCTTGCAGCGCAATACCAGGTAGATCGGATCGCCAAGGCCAGACATCTATCGCCAGCAGTGGTGAGAAGGCTAATCGACACATATACCCATCGTCGTGTTCTATCTCTGCTGGGCGAGCCTAGGGTGAACGTATTACAATTGAATTTGGCATTAGATGCAGTGAAACAAGAGTAAGCCCTGACCTATAAGGATATAGTGTATGCCGCTAAATCGATCTGATCCTGACGCCGTGTTACAACAGATTCAACAAGAAGAAGCTCAGTCCAAAGTGGGTAAATTAAAGATTTATCTGGGATCCGCGCCTGGAGTGGGTAAAACCTATAAAATGTTGCATGATGCATATCTCAATCGTGTTAAAAATCTAGATGTTGTCATTGGGATTGTTGAGTCGCATGGCCGCCAAGCCATTGATAGAATGATAGGTAAATTGGAATCCATATCACCACAAGTTGTCACTTATCGTGATAAACAGTATGTGGAATTTGATTTGGATGCCGCTTTAGCGCGTAACCCTGGTTTGATTTTAATGGATGAAATGGCGCATACCAATGTGTCAGGGTTGCGGCATGAAAAACGTTGGCAAGATATCAAAGAGTTACTCGATCGCGGCATCGACGTATATACCACACTGAATGTGCAGCATATTGAAAGTTTGAAAGATGATGTGGCACAAATCATTCAAGCGCCTGTTAAAGAAACTGTGCCTGATAGCATGATTGAGCGTGCCAATGCGATTGAGTTGGTTGATTTGCCGGTAGATGATTTATTGAAACGCTTGAAAGAGGGGAAAATTTACATTCCTGAACAAGCTACGTTGGCAGCCGATCATTTTTTTCGTGAAGGTAATTTGATTGCATTACGTGAATTGGCTTTAAGAGCGATGGCGCATTTCGTTGAATCCGATGTGATGTCTTATCGCAAAACTGAAAAAATACAAGATATTTGGCCTACGGTTGATAAAATTCTGGTGTGTGTGGGTTCTAGCACGCAATCGTTGAAACTTATTCGAACGGCAAAACAATTGGCAAATGGTTTGCAAGCAGAATGGATTGCCATCTATATTGATTCACCGAATATGTCTGTCTCAAAGTCCAAGCGTAATCGCGCGATTCAGAATTTGCGTTTTGCAGAACAATTAGGCGCAGTCACACACGTGCTTGTGGGCCGAGATATTGTAAAAGAAATTTTGCAATGTGCGCGAGAATTTAATGTGACTCAAATTATGTTATCCAAAGATCGGACCCATGTGTGGCGTTATTTTTTTCGACGGCGCTTGGCTGATGTACTGATTGCAAACAGTGGTGAGATTAATGTCTATATCGTTGGGGGAAAAAAAATCCCGGAACCCTTAACGGTTGATGTGACTTATTCAGCGCCAGATTGGCGCTATTATGGATTAAGTATCATTGCCGTGGTCTTGGCCACAGGTATTAATAGTCTGCTTGCGTCTTTTTTGGCTGTGAACATGATGGTGTTGATTTATTTGCTGGCAGTCATGGCCATTGCTTTATTGGGACGCCTGGGACCTTCTTTGTTGGCATCCGTTCTAAGTGTATTGGTTTGCGATTTTTATTTTGTTGATCCAGCCTATCATGTGAATGTGGCTTCCATGAGCTCTATGACGACGCTTGCAACGATGTTTGCAGTGGCTTTGGTGATTAGTTATTTAACGGCATTAAAGCATCGTGAAGCTCAAATTGCTCGGGGTATTCAACAACAAACGCGTGCTTTATATGATTTTAGTCAGAAACTATTAAAAACCCGAGGGATGAACAAAATTTTATCTTTGGGGGTTCGATATATTGCTGATTCATTACAGTCTGGTGTGATGGCGCTGATGCCAAAAGAGCGGCGTCTGATCATTTGTGCCAGTAGCTCGCATGCCACTGCTTTGGATGAAAAAGATCATAGTGTTGCGCAATGGGTTTATGATATGGCACAACCCGCAGGTTTGGGTACTGATACCTTGGCTTCCGCAGAAGCACTCTATATGCCTTTGTCGACTTCTTCGAAAAAAGCAATGGGGGTGCTGCGCATTCTACCTCATGAAAAAATGCTTTTTAGCCCGGAGCAAATGCATTTGCTCGAATCGTTCATAAATCAATTAACGCTTGCGATGGAAATGGATCGTTTACAAGAAAAATATAGAAAAAAACAATTAAAACTGGAAGTCGATACCGCAAAGAATGCGTTGTTAAAAACCATCTCGGTTCAACTCAATTATCCTTTGAAATTTATATTAGGTGTGATTGGCTCGTCGATGACGCGAAGACCCCGCACTACTGGACCTAGTGTCGCAGAAGAACTCAACAAAATCAGTTTGATCAACAACAATATTCTGCAGGTGATTGAATTTGAAAAGCATCAAATACATCTAGAAAAACAAATGATTGACCTGGCGCAATTGATCGAAACGACTTTAGAGCAATTTCGCAAAACCAATCACAAGAGATCTATACAGGTACATTATGCAGCGACCTTACCCAAAGTTAATCTTGATCCGGTACGAATTCAGGAGGTGTTATTAAATTTACTGGATAATGCCATCAAGTACTCTCCGCAGAAGTCTGGCATTGATCTGTATGTTCAAGTGCAATTGAGTCATATTTTGGTGAGCATCGAAAATATGGGATCGGGGATTGCAGCTGAAGCTTTATCTAGAATCTTTCATCCATTTTACCGTGGCGAATCTTTGAGCCATCCAGGCGGTTTGGGACTAGGGTTGACCCTATGTCAAATCAATATCGAAGCGCATGGGGGACAAATTTGGGCGGAGAATATTGAAGAAAAGGGCAGTGTGGCGGTGCGGTTTACTTTGCCATATTGAATGACTTCAGAAACATGGAAAAAACAGCGGTAAATATTCGGCAAAAAGCAGTAGGCGTTTGTAGTAGATTCAACTGCTTTTTCCATGATTATACAGACAGCGAACCTTGAGAGTGACTATATTCGCTGTGACTGCTCTGTTCTGAGTCATTATTATACAGTTCATTGCTTTCTATGGATTGTGGAGCCCTCAAAAACGATTGACTGCTTAAAGAAAGCACAGAAGACTCAGCGGAACCAACCTGAGGTTCTGAGCCCATCTCGTTCTCCTCGTCATCGAATATCACACTTTCGCATTCTTCACTTTCTGTTTCTATTTCTTCTTCACTGTTTTCTTCACTGTTTTCTTCACTGTCTTCTGCGGAGTCATTCGATTCTGAGCTTGAAGAGTCCATTTGTTTTGCATCATAAGGATTCTCTGACTGAGACTCTAAATCAGTGTTTATCGGAATAGCAGCTTTGGGTTTCGAAGAGCCAAGGCTTTTTTCATCGTCACCTCTATCGGTTGTTATGTCGGTGGACTGAGTTCTGACTTCGTCAGATAAAACAACAACGACCGGTCGATCATCATCAAAATTTGCCATCTCTGCCTCTGCGGTGATGACGAAACCCACTTTATTACGACGACACAGCAGCCTGAAAATAAAATAGCGGTAAATCCACATGGCGCTGAAGGCTGCCAAGCCGAACACAGCCATAATCACTCCTACAACCACTGCGAGCAAGCTGTTGCTGTTTTTAACCGGCATATCTGCGGTAGGTGCTTGGGTGGTTTGTTCGATACTACGAAAAGAGGGCCGAATACTGAGAAAACCAGAAGGCTGCTGGGAGGGCGTTTGAGTTGGAACTCCCGGTGTTGGTGTTATTGTTGTTGGCATCACACTGGGTATGACCGAGGGCGCTACGCTACGCGTGGTAGTTGGTGTTGTTGATGGGGGTACCGTGGGCGCCACAGTTTTTTGTAGGGTTGGTTCAATAGTGGGTGACACACTGGGTTTTTGTGTAGGCCAAAATGTTGGATGATAAGTGGGTATAGCTGTGGGTCTGGGGACTGGTCTTTTTGACGGCCTATAGGTCATGGTTGGAACGCTGCTTGTGGGTCTGCTTGTTGGGTGGGTTGGTGATGATGAAGGTGTACTTGTGGGTTCGCCAGTGGGTGTGTAACTGGGATGTGAGCTGGGACGAACAGAAGGTTGGCTGCTGGGATCAGCGCTTGGCATAGATGTAGGCAAGGAACTTGGTTGGTCTGAAGGTCGTGTTGTCGGACTAACGGTAGGAGACATACTGGGCTTTCGGCTGGGTATTATGGTTGGTGCTTTGACGGGCGCACGTGTGGGTATGTCCATTGGTAAAGTCTGAGTAAGGGGTAACAACTGAGCCTCTATATTTATTTGTGTTTCCATGATACTGGGGGATAAGCGAGTTGTTGTGGTTGTTGGCGCTAAGAATGTGGACATCGTCATGGCCACAGGTTTCAAATTTAACCAATTCCTCAAGCTATTGATTTGCGTATAATCTGCGGGAAGTGTGCCTGCGCGAAGTGAGGCATCTAAAGAAAACACGGTCATTATGCCATTGATAGAACAAGCTGCATCGTACCCAGTTTTTGTCGCGATTATTGAATAACATTGGATATTGCCATTGACACTAATCCCCTCTGCTAGAGTCATATTACAATTTGAATCTATTTTAAAAAACACGGCATTCATTCTATAATTTTGATCTGTTGCATAGCCCACAACGATAGCAGAATCTTGAAAAAGAACATCATTGAAACCACTTTGTACTGCGCCTACAAGTTCTGAACTACACCATAAATGGGGTGTAGTAGGATTATGCAAGTGGGCTATCCAGGCCTTTTGCTGAAAGGTACTGTCAATAGTACGGCCTACAATAAACAGCGTATCTATGGCAGAAACTGCACTACGAGTCGCGTAATTGGCTTGATACAAGTTTTCTGTATCGCTCCGCATTACAGTGGTTACTGCATAGAGCCCTCCATTAGAATTTGTTGATATCAACAATATTTTGGAGTTAGATTGGCGTTGCGAATCGACCACATAGCCCACCGTGTAAATATCGCCATATTTAGAAGAAGATTGGACATCAGAAACGTAAAAGTGTAAACCTGGTATTTGATAGCTATATCCCCAAATCATTTGGCCGGATTCGCTGTTAAGTAGCGCGACAACCGCATCGCGATTACCATTATATCCGGCTACTAGTGGATGATTACTAGCTCGGCTAATGGCTTGCCAGTATCCGTTTGTTGCCTCATTGGTATTGATCCAGAGAAACTTGCGAGTGGCTGTATCAAAAAGTGCGATGCTATATGAGTCGTCATTATTCATGCGACCCACGATCCCCATCCGGTGATCTATCGCTGTCATGCCATTGGTGATATCCCAAGGCAATGAATAACCATAACTTTCTGTTAGTCCGCCATTGAATTGATTTATTCCAAAACAAAAAGCCGGCATAGCTGCGCCACAAACCAAAATTTGTTCACCGAACGTGTCTAAACCATAGTAAAGAGAAAATCTAGCCCCACTGATCTGTGCTATCCAGGTTGAGGGAACAGGCATAGTGGGTTTCATTGAATAACTGGGCGCAGGCGTCGGTGGAACTGTGGGACGGCTACTGGGCCTATTACTAGGGCGAGCACTGGGTTGAGTGCTTGGCTGACCAGACGGTTGTCTTGAAGGTTGGAGCGTCGGTTGAGCACTGGGTTGACCAGAAGGTTGTCTTGATGGTTGGCGCGTTGGCTGGGTGCTGGGTTGAGCGCTTGGCTGACCAGAAGGTTGTCTTGATGGTTGGCGCGTTGGCTGGGTGCTGGGTTGAGCGCTTGGCTGACCAGAAGGTTGCCTTGAAGGTTGGTGCGTCGGCTGGGTACTGGGTTGTGCGCTTGGCTGTTCAGAAGGTTGCTCTGAGGGTTGTTCGGATGGTTGACCACTAGGTTGCGTGCTTGGCTGACTGGAAGGCTGCACTGAAGGTTGTTCGGATGGCTGGGCACTGGGTTGTGCGCTTGGCTGTTCAGAAGGCTGCA
>CAZVEH010000027.1:0-31594 GCA_964625775.1 uncultured Legionella sp.
TACCACACGACAGGAGATCCCTCGCTGCGCTCGGGATGACGTGGGGAGTTACGAAGATTTTTATAATTGGCATTATTAATCTCAACTCGTTCATAGTCAGCAAGCAAGCCATAGATATTTAAAGCATGCTTACAAAACTAAACGATAATACGTTTTGATTCATCCATACCCTGACGCTGAATGAATTAGAACGCTACTAATCATATTTCTAGCACGGGAGAGGGGGCAGATCCGAAGTAATCTGAAAAATCCGTGCTCAAATTAAGGTTGAGAATACTGAAAAAAAACTTTAGGGCCGTTGCCTAATATTGGAAATTTGATGCGGAATATGAGCAAGTAAAAACTAAAGCGCTACTTAATAACCCATATTATGTTGCTTGTTGGTCCTTTAAAAATTAATTCACAACATCTATCAGCATAGGTTGCAAGTTGTATTTATATACTGACTCGCCTATAATGATCTTTTTTTATTCATAGTGATCACTGCTGAAATATAGTGATAACTATTTACATTACAAAGGCATGATATGGCTCGAACAAATCGCACTGTTGAAGAACGATTGACCAGCTACGCTATTTCACGTAAACGCTATAAACATGAAAGTAATCGTCTGTTAACAGTGGGGTTTACGCAAACACAAGCTGATAAAATCATACTTCGTCCCTCATCAAAAGTGACAGTAGCATTTATATTGAAAACTTGCAGTACGCTCTTAGAAAACTATCAATTTATTCATGAACAAATCATGCAAATGGCGGCCAATAACGGTGGTTCCCAGGCCTTGAGGGCAGTGATTGACTGCTTTTCTGACCTGAAAAAGCATGAATTTCTTCATACAGAAATCGTCGAAATGGCCTCCAATAATGGAGGAGGAAAAACCTTAAGGACTGTGCTCAAATACTTTGCTAAGCTAAAACGGTGCGGATTTGATCGAGCGCAGATCGTAAAGATCGCATCACAAATTGGTTGCTCAAAAACTCTAGAAACCATGATTGCCTCTTTTGCCCGCTTAAAAATGCACGGATTTAGTACGACACAAATCGGGGCAATTGCCGCCAAACGCGGTGGCGCTCTAGCGATAAAAATCCTACTTGAATATTATCAACAGCTTAGGGAATTAGACCTTGAAAACGAAGAAATTGCGGTCTTTGCTTCCATGTCGAATGCTAGCCGAGTCCTGTTAAATATTCTGGAGGCACCTCACAAACAACCTAAACGCTTAGGCACCTGCACAATTAATGAGACCAGCCGTCCTCAGAGAGATCGAAGCAATAAGCTCCGAGCATTAAACTTTGACAGCGAGCAAATTTCGGCCCTAAATTTCATAAATCAGAGCACAGATGTCACTTGGATTGTAAATACAGCACACGCCCAATTAAAATCACTCAGCATGAGTAACCAACAAATTATAGACATTATCTCAAACGGGGGCGTGCAAGCTCTTAGTGCTGTTATCCAGCATTATAAAGAATTGTGTAGTCATGGTTATAGTCATGAACAGATTGTTTCTTTAGCCGCTTGCCCAGAGGGTCACGGTGCTAAAAGAATTGCAGATACGATTAAAAATGAGTTTTTGCATTTTATTAATGAACATTTATTACCTGTGCTCGCCACGGAAAACACCGAAACTCATGCCGCCGAGCCAGCATCACTCCAAATTGTTACGCCTGAACCTCAAAATTGTTTGATGTCACTTGATACAGCAACCGAATCCCAACCTTCCTCTGAAAGCTCTGATTATTCTGATAGCTCTGACTCTGAAGAAGGCTACTCCTACTCGATTGATTTTGAAAAACCACAGATACAAACAGTAGCAGCACTTAAAAATCACGGTCACTTTGGAACATACAGTCGCAAGCGATGCCTGGACGATGATCAAGCCGAATCGGCTACAAAATACCCAAGACAAAACAGCGTCCCTACCGTACTCTAAGGGTTGAGAACGGCAGGGTCAGCTACTAGGCTACTAATTCGATCAACTGGTCAGTACTTAGGCAAAACCTCGACCTCTATGTTTTGCCTAAGTCCTATACCCAGAATTTCTGGTTGTTATGCCATAAGTTGGAAATGCAGACATCAGTTAACTATACTTAATGTAATCCATCAATTTTCTCCTTAATATAAAGGCGACAGTCATGACGACTTCACTGGATGAATCATCGCAATCATGGTTTATCTCGAGAATGAACACTGCCGGCTATAACACAACGCTAAAAGGCTGTTGTTTTGGCATCGCGCATATGGCCAATCAGGCGTTTATTGTAGGAGAAATGGATAAGTTTTATGCAAGGTTAGAACGCTTATCACAAACACCGATTGAGCAATTCGCCGATGATTTTTCTATTTTGCGAAAAGAAGCAAAACAATTGCGCATTAGTGGAAGCACAAATGATGCTGTTGAAGCAGATAGAATCATGGATAAAATTGTTGATTTTAAGGCATTTTTCGACGGTCTTGTTTTATATCAATCTCCTTCTGCTTATCCAGATTTACTTCCTACTCTAAAAAAAGCACAAGATGCAAAACAATCAATCGAGCTAACTCGCTCTCTTGCTATGGAAGAGTTGGGACAAGTCTCTATTGATCATTTGGATTGTTTATTTAGTGAGCAGGCTTTACTGAACTTTTTTAAAATCCTCCAAACCCATTTGGGTGAATATTCATTTTCAATGGTATGGGGAGATAAGCGCCATGCCGTGAACATTAGTTATGATGCGATAAGCCAAGAGTGGGTGTATACCGATGCCAATCATTTACTAAGCGATGACGGGCATATTATTCAAAAAAAACACCATGATCCTGAAAGCATAGCTGGAGCATTATCGGTTTTTTTTAAAGAACGTTTGTGTGTGAATCTTCATTTGGAGATCAATGCCCATCAGAAAAACGCTGCAGCCATGCAGATTACTTATACCATTTTAAAAACCAATGCAGCTTATCAACGATCTTATTATCAAGAAGCCTTAGATGCGTTATTTCATTTTGATCAATTACCCGAGCAGTCAGGTTATGAAATTTTTTATTTTTTAATGACGCAATTGATTTCTGGCAGTATCACAAACGAACAGTACATCACAACGATAAACACTCTTTTTAAAAAAATATCACCGTCTGAAATACTAGAGTTTATGTGCTTGGATCACTCACCTGGTAATAAGTTTTTGTGTGAACACTTAATACAATATCATCAAGCTATACCGAGCGTCTCAGCTATGTCTTGTGCGAATCCAGAGATCTTTGATGTCATGCTAACAGCGGTGAGTAAATTAGAACTTGTACAACAAGAAGCCATATTCAGCCAAACCGATTCTAATAAAGATAATATTATGATGAAACTTATTTTCAATGACGATCAATCAGAAAAAATCTTACATCGACTAGACCATTTTTCCGATGAATTTTGGGAAAAGATGCTCACACAAACCAATAGTGCTCGTCAAAATGTGTTGGGTTTATCCTCATTGGTTCGTCCAGAATGTTTACCATTATTCATGCTCAAAATGTCTAACCTGCCTCACGATACTCAAGAAAAAATATTGGAACCCATTGTTAATATTTTAAAAAGAAGGGTCAAAATTGAAAGAAATCCTGAATGCAAATTGGATTATAAAAATCGATATGACTTATTATTTGAGCAATTAAAAAAAGCACGCAAGCAAACTAAACCAAGTGTCTTACAACGCGCTACAAGGTTTTTTAGAGTCAATACAGAGATTGAAACCGAGAAAAATAAAGATCGTGCAGTAACACAACCTAAAAACTCACCTGAATCCAAGTAACTTACCCTAATCCAGCATTTCGCGTCAGAGACAGACTACCGTCCTGCTTACAAACTGTTTTAGATTTCATGGTATGTGCTTAAAGATGTTGAAAAATGATCTGCCAAATTTGTGCATCTTATATCCTTCGCTACGCTCAGGGTGATGTCCCTGGGTGCGAAGGATGATATGAGATTTGGCTTTAAGCGACTAATTCGATCAACTGGTAACCCACAATGGCAGAAATCACCAGTACCCCAGATATTTCCAAGAATTTAACAAAAAAATGCTCTAGGTGATCGTGATAGACATGATCATTTGCCGAAGGCAACGGTTGCTCACTGTGATGCGCAACTGCCAAAGGATGAGGGAATGCTGGTGTTTCTTCATAAAATCCAGCCCACCACCCTTCAATCCAATGATCACTTTCAGTTGAGCCCATTCTAAATGGGTTGTCTTCCTCCTGTAAATCTGCGCGAGCGCATTCATACCCATACCAATACGATTCTTCGATAGAGGGATGATTGATATTAAAACGTAAAGTAATGTCTGGTAACAAAGTCATTGTATCGTCCATATTGATACCCCTTTTGCAGTTGACAGCAAAAAAATCAATCCTTGAATAAGACTATGGTGTGAGTCGCTGCATACACCATGTGTCTTCGTGACGAATATATTGAATTCGGTCATGTAAACGGTTATCTCTACCTTGCCAAAATTCAATCTGATTCGGCACAACCGCATATCCACCCCATGAATCAGGGCGCACTGTCGACTTATCGGCATATGTTTCACAAACTTTACGATACGCGGCTTCCAATTCTTCCCGTCCTGAAATATTCAGGCTTTGTGGTGATGCCATACAGCTTAATTGGCTTTCTCTTGGTCGAGAATAAAAATATTCATCAGACTGCTCGGCGGAGATTCGTCGCACTTTACCACGCACTCGAACCTGTCGGGCTTGATGAGGCCAATAAAAATTCAAAGCCACAAAAGGATTGTTTTCCATTTGCAATCCTTTTACACCACTATATTGGGTATAGAATATAAATTCATCTTTGTCCAATTCTTTCAGTAAGACTATTCTAGAATCAGGATGGTTATCGTGATCTACGGTGGACAAAACCATAGCATTATATGTGGTAGGTTCAGCTTTAGCGTATTCGTTAAACCAAAGTTTGAATTGCTCGATGGGATGCGTATGCATCTCTGATTCAAGCAATGGAAGAGCCCCATACTCTTCACGAGTCTGGGGCAAATGATCAATGTATTTGGATGAGCTCACCATTACCAGCCCATCAGCTCGGCCATAGCTTGCCCTAAATCAGCTGGAGAATTTACGGTGCTTACACCAGCAGCCTGTAACGCAGCAAATTTATCTGCTGCCGTGCCTTTGCCACCAGAAATGATCGCGCCAGCATGACCCATGCGTTTACCTGCAGGTGCGGTGACACCAGCAATATAGGAAACAACAGGCTTAGACACATTTGATTTGATAAATTCTGCCGCTTCTTCTTCCGCAGTTCCGCCGATTTCACCCACCAGAATAATGGCTTCTGTTTTCGGATCTTTTTCAAACAAGGCCAGAATATCAATAAACGTACTACCAGGAATTGGATCACCACCAATACCTACACAGGTGCTTTGACCAAAACCCTTGTCCGTGGTTTGTTTCACAGCTTCGTAGGTCAATGTGCCTGAGCGAGACACAATACCCACGCGACCAGGTAGATGAATCGAACCAGGCATAATGCCAATTTTGCACTCGCCAGGCGTGATCACACCAGGACAATTCGGACCAACCAAACGGCTGTGTGTATTATTTTCCAAATACAATTTGACTTGCAGCATGTCCAAAACAGGAATGCCTTCTGTGATACAAACGATCAATTCGATGCCAGCTTCAGCTGCTTCAATGATGGAATCCTTGCAAAAAGGAGCGGGTACATAAATCACCGTAGCATTAGCATTTGTTGCATCAACAGCAGCGCGCACGGTATCAAAAACAGGCAGAGACAGATGCTCTTGACCGCCTTTACCTGGCGTTACACCACCTACCATTTTGGTACCATATTCAAGCGCTTGTTGCGTGTGGAATGTACCTTGATTACCAGTAAATCCCTGACAAATCACCCGGGTGTCTTTATTAATTAATATACTCATGTTTACCTCTTAGCCACAGCTGCGACAATTTTTTGCGCTGCATCAGTTAAACCATCTGCTGCAATCACATTTAAGCCACTTTGATTTAAAATATCAGCACCCAATTTGGCATTATTGCCTTCAAGTCTCACAACCACTGGAATTTTCAATTGGACTTCTTTTACTGCCGCCAAAATACCTTCAGCAATCAAATCACAACGCACAATACCACCGAAAATATTCACCAAAATACCTTTGACTTTGTCATCAGATAAAATAATTTTAAACGCTTCAGTCACGCGTTCTTTGGTTGCGCCACCACCTACGTCAAGAAAATTAGCCGGCTCACCACCACAAAGTTTGATCACATCCATGGTTGCCATGGCCAAACCAGCACCATTCACCATACATCCAATTTCACCATCCAAGGGAATATAATTCAGTTCAAACTCATGCGCTCGATTTTCACGCTCATCTTCTTGGGATGCATCGCGCATGGCTTTTAAATCAGGGTGACGAAACAAAGCATTGTCATCGATACTGATTTTGGCATCCAAGCAAATCAATTGTCCCGCTTTGGTGATCACCAAAGGATTGATTTCTAACAACGACAAATCATAATCAACGAACATGCGGCCTAATCCAGTCATCAATTGTACCAATTGATTGATTTGAGGGCCTTTCAATCCCAATTGAAATCCAATATCACGACATTGGAATGGCATGATGCCGACCAAAGGATCCATGGTCACGGTTAGAATTTTTTCCGGGGTTTTTTCGGCAACGGTTTCAATTTCCATGCCGCCTTCTGTAGACGCCATAAACACCACTCGGCGCTGCGCACGGTCAACCACAGCACCAAGGTACAATTCACGGTCAATGTCACTGGTTTCTTCTACCAAAACGACTTTTACGGGCTGCCCATGGGCATCTGTTTGATGCGTTACCAAACGTGTACCTAAAATACCTTTTACAAACTGGGTCAGTTCTTCAGTGGTTTTGACTAATTTTACCCCACCCGCCTTGCCTCGACCGCCTGCATGGACTTGCGCTTTGGCAACCCAGGATGGCGTTGCCAATTTTTGACTGGCTTGCACGGCCTCTTCAGGACTTAATGCGATATGACCATTAGGAACGGGTAAATTATAACGGGCCAATAGTGCTTTGGCTTGATATTCATGTAAATTCATACAACATCCTATAATGTGACAGCCCATTAAAACTTAGGAAACATGTTAATGAGCAGTCGTTTGTAAAACGCGATCAAACGTTAAGTAATAAACGGGAAGGGTCTTCTAATAACTCTTTGACACTCACCAAGAATTGTACCGAGTCTTTGCCATCAATCAGTCGATGATCGTAGGACAACGCAACATACATCATAGGCCGAATCACGATTTGGCCTTTTTCTACCACGGCACGCTCTTGTATCTTGTGCATGCCCAAAATCCCTGTTTGAGGTGGGTTGATGATAGGTGTTGACAATAAAGAACCAAACACCCCACCATTGGTGATGGTGAATGTACCGCCTTGTAATTCTTCTAACGACAGCTTGCCGCTGCGAGCGCGTCCAGCTGATGCAGCTATGGTACGTTCAATATCAGCCAAACTCAGTTGGTCTGCATTCCTCACCACAGGCACCACCAAACCACGATCCGTGGTCACGGCAATCCCAATATCATAATACCCGTGATAGACGATATCTTGACCATCTACTGAGGCATTGACCACTGGAAAACGTTTCAAAGATTCCACGACAGCCTTGGTAAAAAACGACATAAACCCCAATTTAACGCCATGTTTTTTCTCAAAACTATCTTTGTATTGTGCACGTAAATCCATAACCGCTTGGAGGTTTACTTCATTAAACGTGGTAAGCATTGCCGCAGAGTGTTGCGCTGACAGCAGGCGCTCAGCTACTTTAGCGCGCAAACGGCTCATAGGCACACGCCGCTCTTCTCGACCACCCACTACTGGGCTCGCGGAGGATATCGAAGGGTTCGCAGAGGCCGTTGTCTTTTGATGACGATTGTTTGCTATGAATCCAGTAACATCTTCTTTGGTTAAACGCCCATCTTTGCCCGAACCTTGGATATGAACTGGATCGATATCATGCTCGGCTAACATGCGTCTCACGCCAGGACTGGTTGCAGTAGATTCTGCGTTAGATGCGGTTGTGTTAGCTTCAGGTTGCTTGTCTTCTTTAGAGCTTGCAGCAACGCTTGCTGGATTAGACTTGTCAATTTTAGCCAGCAATTGCCCAGAAGTAACCGTTGCACCTGATGGAAACATGATCTCAGTCAAAACACCATCTTCAGGTGCTGGCACTTCCAAAACAACTTTGTCAGTTTCTAAATCGACAATATTTTCATCACGTTTGACCACATCACCCACTTTCTTGTGCCATGTGGCTATAGTGGCATCTGCCACCGATTCAGGTAAGGCAGGTACTTTTAATTCAATTGACATATGGATTCCTAGTCTTGTGTTAATGCCTGTTTAACCAATGCTTCCTGTTGTTCAGCATGTGTTTTTGCACTGCCGCCTGCGGGGGCAGCTGCAAATCCGCGCCCAGCATAAACCAGGGTTTGATCAGGTCGCAAACATGCTTCAAAATGATGTTGCGATGAGAACCAAACACCTTGATTTTGTGGCTCTTCTTGACACCAAACCAACGATGTTGCTTCAGGGTAAGTCTTCAGTACATTCATCAATGCTTGCTTTGGAAAAGGGTAAAGCTGCTCGATGCGGATAATGGCTACATGTTGTAATTGATCGGCACGTCTTTTTTGTAGGAGATCATAATAAACCTTTCCGCAGCATAATACCACTCGAGTGACTTTCGAAGCATCCAACGTATCTTGCTCTGCAATCACGGGTTGAAATGCACCATTCGCCAAATCATCTAACGTGGAAACCGCAAGTTTGTGCCGTAAAATACTTTTAGGCGTCATTACGATCAACGGCTTACGGAATTTTCTCAACACTTGGCGGCGTAACAAATGAAATATTTGTGCAGGTGTAGTAGGTGTACAAACTTGAATATTCTGCTGCGCGCATAATTGCATGAAACGCTCTAAACGTGCCGAAGAATGCTCTGGGCCCTGCCCCTCATACCCGTGAGGCAGTAACATCACCAAACCACACAATCTACCCCATTTCTGTTCGCCAGAGCTGATAAATTGGTCTATCACCACTTGGGCGCCATTGGCAAAATCACCAAATTGTGCTTCCCATAACACCAAAGAATTGGGATCATACGTGGCATACCCGTATTCAAACGCCAATACAGCTTCCTCAGATAACACAGAGTCAATCACAGAAAAGCAGTCTACGTCATTCTTTGCGAATTGATCTAACGGTATAAATGTGCCGCCAGTGACTTGGTCATGCAAAACGGCATGACGGTGAGCAAAAGTACCTCGGCCACAGTCTTGACCAGACAACCGCACTTCATGTCCATCATTCAAAATGGAGGCATAAGCCAAGGTCTCAGCAAAGCCCCAATTCATTTCTAATTCGCCAGTACCCATTTTTTCACGTTCATCAAGCAAACGTTTGACCACAGGATGGACTTGGAACCCTTGAGGCAACTGCAAAAGTTTTTGCGACATCGCTTGCAAAGTGCTTTTGTCAACAGAGGTATTCACCTCATCGGTCCACTTGGCATTAAAATAAGGAGCCCAATCAGGCGCTTGCGGACGTTTATAATCAGTTTGTAACCCAGAGACCACACATTCTCCATGATCTAATGCATCACGATAGCTATCATTCCAAGCACCCACCTGCTCTTCAGTGACTAATCCTTCTTGGATCAATTGTGCGGCATAGGCCTCTCGCACCGGCTTCATTTGTTTGATTTTTTGGTACATCAACGGTTGCGTGATAGAAGGTTCATCGGCTTCGTTATGCCCATGTCGACGGTAGCAAACCAAATCTACTACCACATCACGCTTGAACGTCATGCGAAATTCAAACGCCAATTGTACTGCAAATACCACAGCTTCAGGATCATCGCCGTTGACATGGAGGATAGGTGCTTCAACCATTTTTGCAATATCCGTACAGTAGTCGGTTGATCGAGCATCTTGTGGCTTGCTGGTGGTAAATCCAATTTGATTGTTGATGACGATGTGTACGGTACCACCTGTACTATACCCTGGCGATTGGGAGAAATTA
Source organism: uncultured Legionella sp. (assembly GCA_964625775.1). Taxonomy (GTDB): domain Bacteria; phylum Pseudomonadota; class Gammaproteobacteria; order Legionellales; family Legionellaceae. The sequence continues at coordinate 10,081 of CAZVEH010000027.1, forward strand.
AATGTTTCCATCACCACGCCTTGACCAGCAAATGCCGCATCCCCATGAATCACAATGGGCAATACCTTGTTTTTTTGTTGCAGATTATGTAGACGTCGCAACCGAGACCGCGAGGATCCTTCTACCACAGGTCCAATGATTTCCAAATGAGAGGGATTAAAGGCCAGAACAACATGCGCCACAGCATCATCTTGCGTAGATAAATCAGAAGAATAGCCAAGATGGTATTTCACATCACCGGTTCGACTTGAGTCGTACTTTCCTTCAAACTCTTGAAACAGTGCATCCGGAGTTTTACCCAAGACATTGACCAATACATTCAAACGACCGCGATGGGCCATACCGATCACAACTTCATCGATATGTTGCGAACAACTTTGCTGCATCAATTCATTCATCAAAGGAATCAAGGCATCTCCGCCCTCTAGAGAAAATCGTTTTTGGCCCACATAACGCGTTCCCAAATAACGATCCAAACCATCGGCAGCAATCAAATCTTTAAGAATCTTAATTTTTTTCTCAGCTTGAAACTGAGGCCGGCCATGGACTGACTCAAATTTTTTCTGGATCCAAGTAATTTCATGTTGATGCGTCAAATGCATGTACTGGATACCTATCGAACCGCAATAGGTCTCTTGAAGTAGACGCTCAATGTCAGTGAGAGATAGAGGTTGTTGTGCCAAATAAGGACCGGCATTAAACTTTTGAGCATGATCAGCAGGGGTAAAAGGATAGTAAGAAAGCGCTAAGGTAGGATGAGACCTGCGTGGCGTCATGTCCAGAGGGTCCAAATTCGCTTGGTGATGACCGTAGCTGCGGTAAGCCTGGATCAAATCCGTCACCGATTGCTGGTGATCTGACACTATACCACTGCTTTGTTTTGGCAGCAGAGCCGATTGCAAAAAATGCTCACGAATATCACGATGAGACGCTTCTGAATGCCCAGATACTGCGGGCAACGATTTAAAAATGGCTTGCCATTCATTAGGAACAGAGGACGGATCAGCCAAATAATCTTCATACAGCCCATCCACATAAGCCATATTGCCACCAGATAGATAAGAGGTGGCCCATTGTTGTTGCAATGTACTAGCGCTCATAGGTTCTTTTCTCCAAAGGAAAACAAGTATCCTACTCATTGTCCTAGAAAATTAGATAGTACAGGACTTACAAAAAGCATCTGTTATGTAGCAACACGTATTGGATCTCATCAGTCTTATGATGCACACATCCACATAAAAGCTGCTTGATTTTGACGCTTTTCATCAGTCCTGTGTCATTGGCAGTCCATAGCCAATGCAGCATGATACGAATTATGTCTCTTGTGTCAACATTTGATGACGAATTTCACCAATTGCTTTTGTAGGATTTAATCCTTTTGGACAAACAGTTGCACAATTCATAATCGTTCTGCATCGAAATACGCTAAAAGGATCTTGTAATTTTGACAAACGACGATCAGTCGCGGTATCGCGACTATCTGCTAAAAATCTGCGTGCTTGCAATAACCCAGCCGGACCAACAAATTTTTCTGGATTCCACCAATAGGAAGGACAAGAACTGGTACAACAAGCGCAAAGGATACACTCATATAAACCATCTAATTTTGAACGCTCTTCGGGAGACTGCAATCGTTCGGTCGCCGGAGGCGTAGCATCATTTTGCAAATAAGGCTCGATACGTTCGTATTGATGATAAAACTGAGCCAAATCCACGACCAAATCTCGAATCACTGGAAATCCAGGCAAAGGCCGAATCACGATATGATCTGTCTTTAAGGTAGAAAAATGGGTAATACATGCCAATCCATTGGTACCATTGATATTCATACCGTCGGAACCACATACACCTTCTCGACAGGATCGTCGAAACGAGAGCGTGGGATCTTGCTCTGATTTGATACGTTCCAGCAATGTCAATAACATGGGATCACTGCCCTCAACAATGGTGATCTCATACGCCTGCATATACGGTTTATTATCCACTTCTGGATTATATCGGTATATGGATAAGGTCAATGATCTTACATCAGCCATACTATTCTATCCTCAATTAATATACGCGCTCTTTGGGCTCAAAGGGTGGAACATCTTTAGGTGACGTATTCACCGGGCGAGTACCCGTTTCGTCAGAATCCATCAAATAAGTTGTATGGACCATCCATTTTTTATCATCTCTCTTTGGAAAGTCTTCACGAGAATGAGCGCCGCGGCTTTCCGTTCTCATCATTGCAGATACCGCAGTAGCGTAGGCTGTTGCCATCAAATTATCCAATTCTAGGGCAGTCACTCTCTCGGTATTAAACGTGTTACTTTTATCTGTTAGACGCGCATGTGCCAAACGTTCTCGAATATCATCCAAGCGCTTCAAACCATTCTGCATCACTTCACCGCTACGGAACACACCAAAATCCTCTTGCATCACACGCTGCATTTCATCGCGAAGTACAGAAGGATTTTCACCGTCCTTCGAATCTTGCCAACGCCGATATCGTGCCAGGGACACTTCAACATCGTCTTCGGTAGCATCCGGCATATCACGCAGTTGATTCGATTGCCACAAGTGTTCTACATGCAATCCTGCTGCGCGGCCAAAAACCACCAAATCTAGTAGAGAATTGCCGCCTAATCGATTGGCGCCGTGCACAGACACACAGGCGCACTCTCCCACCGCATAAAGGCCATCAATAACGATGTCTTTGCCTTTATGTAAGCCAATCGCTTGACCATGAACATTGGTTGGGATACCACCCATAATATAATGACAAGTTGGCACAACGGGGATAGGCTCTTTGATTGGGTCTACACCAGCAAATTGCATAGACAACTCACGAATTCCAGGCAAACGCTTGTTGATCAAATCAGCGCCCAAATGGTCGATTTTGAGTTTCACACAGTCCACGCCATCAATTCGGAAACCTTTGCCTTCACGTAATTCCAACGCTATCGCTCTGGATACCACATCGCGCGAAGCCAAATCCTTCACATGCGGGGCATAACGTTCCATGAAACGCTCGCCGTCTTTGTTGATCAGGTAACCGCCTTCGCCACGGCAACCTTCAGTCACCAGGGATCCAGCACCCGCGATACCTGTGGGATGAAATTGCCACATTTCCATATCTTGTAATGGCAAACCAGCACGTAAGGTCATACCAAATCCATCACCTGTATTGATGAATGCATTGGTGGTTGACTGAAAAATTCGACCTGCTCCGCCTGTAGCCAAGACACATACTCGAGATTGAAAAAACACAACCTCACCCGTCTCAATGCATAACGCAGTAACACCTGCTATTTGATTGTGGGCATCTTTCACGAAATCAAGCGCATACCATTCGCTAAAAATATGGGTCTTTACTTTGACATTTTGTTGATACAGCGTGTGTAACAGTGCATGTCCTGTACGATCTGCGGCTGCAGCTGTACGTGCGGCCTGTTCCCCACCAAAATTTTTGGATTGTCCACCAAATGGGCGTTGATAAATTTTGCCATTATCCATACGTGAAAAAGGCAAACCCATATGCTCTAATTCATACACAGCATCAGGACCTGTTTTGCACAAATATTCAATACAGTCTTGGTCACCGATATAATCAGCACCTTTCACCGTGTCATACATATGCCAACGCCAATCATCTTCTGCTGAGTTCCCCAAAGCAACTGTGATACCACCTTGTGCCGACACGGTATGTGACCGCGTGGGGAATACTTTAGAGATCAAAGCGACTTTCATGCCAGTTTGGGCCAATTGGTAGGCGGCACGCATTCCCGCACCACCAGCACCGATAATTACTGCATCAAATTTATTACGCGCTACCGCCATTCTATGTCCTCAAATGTGGATCTAAAAATTCCAACTAAACACCGCTCACCATCATCACACCCCAAATCAATTGGGCACTCAAACCCAATGCCACTAACACTTGCAGGGTTAAGCGCAACACGGTGCATCGAATATAATCTGTGGTAACGGTCCAAATACCAATCCAAGCATGCAAAAGAATCATGACGAAAGCCAATACAGTAGCAATTTTCACAAAAGGTGATTGAAACAGTCCAACCCATTGCTCATAGCTGAATGGCGCATGCATGCCAAAACAACCTAAAACTAGTAGAAGATAAACCAATAGATAAACAGCCGACACTCGTTGGATCAACCAATCTTTCAAGCCATTTCCAGTCAAACTCGTTACAGACATTACCATATCAACATTCCTAAAAAGAGTATCGACAACACCGTGAGTATCATCACCAAGTAGGCGCTCCAACGGGCCACTTGCACAGTCTCCCCCCATCCCAAATCTGCAATCATATGTCGAATGCCAGCAAACGAGTGGTATGTCAAAGCAGAACCAAACAACCAAACCGTTATTTTAGGCAAGGGACAGCAGAACATCTCTTGAAGGTGGCGAAATGAATCCGCGGAACCGAGTGACAAGCTTAATATATAGAAAATAAACGGCAACAAAACAAACAGCAGAATACCTGATAGGCGGTGTAAAATTGAAGCAATAGCCATCGGAGGATAGGCGAAAGTGGTTAATTTAAGATTTATGGGTCTTTTGGGTTTCACTGTACGGATCATCCTTATGAAATCATCAATCAAATTTGAAGTACGGATTCTTCACCTCGCAAGGGAAGAAAATTAAGCTCACACTACCCCGAAAGTATACCATAGGCCGCAACATCTCTTAAAGACTTCCGCGCCTTACACCCTTTAAATTTTCACACTCATGTTATACTTTTAAGCAAAAACACCACTAAAGACCCAAATTATCTCGTTTAAAAACACGATCTGCGCGATAACTCGAACGAACCAAAGGCCCAGACGCTACTTCAAAGAATCCTTTTTTCAAGCCAATTTCGCGTAAGCTCGTAAACTCTTCGGGCGTGACATAACGTGCAATAGGCAAATGGTGTTTGGTCGGTTGTAAATACTGTCCCAGTGTCAAAATATCAACGTTATGCTGACGCAAGTCATCCATAGTTTGGACAACTTCGCCCAAGGTTTCTCCCAAGCCCAGCATCAAGCTTGTTTTGGTCAATACATCGGCACGATATTGTTTGGCATAGGCCAAAACGTCTAAAGTTTGCTGATACCCTGCCCGATTGTCACGTACTGGGTGCGTAAGCCGCTTCACCGTTTCCACGTTTTGAGCAAACACATCCACCCCACTGTCTAAAAGAGTAGCGATACTCTGCTGTACCCCTTGAAAATCTGGGGTTAAAGCCTCTACTTTGGTTTTAGGGGAGCGTTGTTTGATGGCACGAATAGCAGCAGCATAATGAGCCGCGCCGCCATCCGGCAAATCATCACGATTGACCGATGTCAGCACCACATAGTCTAAGTTCATTAAGGTAACGGTTTGGGCCGTATTCTCAGGTTCCTCTAAATCCAACCACCCCTTAGGATTACCTGTATCCACCGCGCAGAATCGACAGGCACGGGTGCAAACTGCTCCCATGAGCATGATGGTTGCGGTGCCATGAGACCAACATTCCGCCATATTCGGGCATTTTGCTTCCTGACACACCGTGGCCAAGCGATGCTTTTCCACTTGTTTTTTCACGGCCATATAAGCCGGGGTAGTATGGCTGGTGATACGCAACCAGTCAGGCTTAGGTAAACGATCTCCTGTTTGTGCGTCAGCCTTTACGCCGTCTTTGATGGCCGTAAACCCTTGCGTGGTTTTATATTTCTGCCCGCTGCTTACCACCACAGGAATATCTGCTAATTTAGTCATATTACTCTCAACCGAGTCCAAAACAAAGGACACTCCCGTGCCACAATGTATAACAAAAGTTTATATTCTAACATGACTAAAAAAATAGTCGCCAGCACATCGCTCAAATAGTGATAAGTGAGCAGAACTCTGGTCGCAAGAATCATCAATCCCACAATCAGAAAAAACCAGCGTTGCTTTGGAAACAGCAAGGTTAAACTTAAAACCGCAGTGGTGACAAAATTGGTATGTCCTGAAGGAAACGAATGGTATAAAGATGCAGTACTAAACCCATAAAATCCAAAGATGTGCTGGTCAAACAACAACTCAGGCCGAGCACGTCCCAATAAGGTTTTGATGATAAAACAAAGGAGTGAGGTGATGGCAAGGCTAGACCACAAAAACCAGATGCGCAATTCCAAGTCTTTAGAGCGTTTCACATAGCGAAAAAACAATGCGATCAGGGGCAAAAGAATCATATAAGGGATCGTTCTGCCCAATTGGGTCATCCAAACCAATATTGGGTAAGTCGTATGCAACGACAACGCATGCACCTTCAATGCCAGGGGTTGGTCTACAAAAAGATAGGTCCATACGACAACGACAAAATAAGCCACCATCACAACAGGATGCGTCACTATCTTCAACCATCGAGATACATAGGGCATAGCTACACTCCTTGACGAGATAACGATTGTAAAGCCAAACGAATCAATTGCTCAGATGATTTTTGACCATCATCAATTTTATGAATCAAAGTTGTGGCTTCTTGATGTTTATATCCCAGTGCCTCTAGCGCTGAAATGGCTTCATCTTGTTGAGACATACGTGCAGCAGGATAAGGCTGTGACGACAAATGACGTGAAAATTGCTGGATGCTGTCTTTCATTTCCACCACCAAACGCTCTGCTGTTTTTTTACCAATACCAGGCAACTTGGTCAAAAGCGCTGTATTTTGTTGATGAATGCATTGGATAAAATCATCTGGAGAAATACTCGATAAAATAGCAATGGCCAGTTTCGGCCCCACGCCATTGACCTTGATCAGTGCGCGAAACAATGTCCGCTCCTCTTGAGCAGCAAACCCATATAACAGCAAGGCATCTTCACGCACCACGGTATGCACATGCAATCCCACAACCGTTTTCACCGATTCAATCTGAAAAAAAGTGGTCAACGAGGTCTCAAGATCATAGCCCACGCCATTGACATCCAAGACAATTTTACCGGGTTGTTGCTTATCTAAAATATGACCACTCAGCCAACCAATCATCGTATTATTCTCCGCATGTGACTATGACAAATCGCTATGGCCAACGCATCAGCCGCATCAGTTTGGGGCGTATCAGACAATCTCAATAAACTCACCACCATATGTTTGACCTGTATTTTTTCCGCGGCCCCATATCCCACCACGCTTTGCTTGACTTCACGTGCTGAATATTCATTCACAGGAACTCGGTGAGAGGCACAAGCCACCATGGCCACCCCACGAGCGTGGCCTAATTTTAATGCTGAGCTGGCGTTTTTATGCATAAAAATTTGTTCAATGGCCACCTCATTGGGCGAGAACTGTTCCATTAAAAGGCAAATTCCATTAAAAATTTGCAGCAATCGACTGGATAGTTCACCTTCTGCCGTGCGAATACAACCACTGTCCACATAATGCAACTGGCGATTATGCTCGCGAATCAAACCATATCCAGTCACTCTTGAGCCTGGATCAATACCAAGTATCAATGTCATGCTCAAATCCTTAACTTTTAAATCGCATCTCCCCTAGGCAAAGAAGGTGGCCGAAGGATCTTTAAGGCAAAGACTTAAGCCCCTTCATGCTCTAAAAAATCAGCATTTGAATACACAGATTGTACGTCATCCAAATCCTCAAGCATATCAATTAATTTTTCGACACGCTCTGCCGTCTCAGTATCAAGAGGAATCAAGACTTCAGCATGTTGGGTCAAATGGGAATGCTCCACTTCAAAACCAGCCGTGTCTAATGCCGCAAGCACACGATGATAGTTTTCAACCGTAGTGATGATTTCTGTTTGGCCGTCTTCTTCTATCACATCTTCAGCACCGGCTTCAATCGCCACATCCATGGCAACATCCGCTTTGTCGGTAGGCGCTAATAAAATTTCCCCTTGCTTCACAAACAGATAAGACACCGAACCATCTGTACCTAAATTGCCACCAAACTTGGTAAATGCGTGACGCACTTCAGAAACAGTACGATTTTTATTATCGGATAAACAATCCACCAAAATTGCGACGCCTCCTGGCGCGTACCCTTCATACGACATTTCCATCATATTGGCACCATCTAAACCGCCGGCACCGCGCTTCACCGCATTATCAATAGTGTCACGCTTCATATTGGCTTTCAAGGCTTTCACTACGGCATCGCGTAATCTGGGGTTGCTGGATTCATCTGGCCCCCCCATACGCGCAGCCACGGTAATTTCGCGAATTAATTTGGTAAATACTTTTCCGCGTTTGGCATCTTGCAACCCCTTGCGAAATTTAATATTGGCCCACTTACTATGACCTGCCATGCTGTAACCCTCGACATGAAAACTGTGATTATATGACACCCCACAAAAATTGACAAAACTTAAACGCTGGGGCAATCTTTAACAAACAGGATTTACGCAAACGAACTGATCACCGCAGCAGACTCGTTCGGCCTGAGGAGGATTCACCATGTATCTCTACGGATTTGGAAACCATCATCAAACAGAATGTTTGTCTGGTGCATTGCCGACCCAACAAAACTCACCTCAACAGTGCGCACACAATCTATTCGCGGAGCAGCTCAGTGGCAGTGCATTCAGCCGTCCGAGACATTTGAATTTGCATACTTGGTTATATCGACAGCACCCTTCTGTAGCGCACGCCGACTACGAGCCTTATACCACCGCAAGCATCAAAAAACCCTTTGCAGCACTGCAACCCCCTAACCCAATGCGTTGGTCCCCTTTTCCCAAACCGCAAAAAAATCAGGATTTTCTAGATGGTTTGTTGCATATTGCAGGGTCGCAACACAGCCAAACCTATATATACCAATCCACACGCTCCATGCAGGACCGCTATATGGTCAATCACGATGGAGAATTCCTATTCATACCGTATTCAGGAGGTTTACAATTACACACGGAAATGGGTGTGCTTGAGATTGCGGTCGGTATGATTGCCGTTATCCCTCGCGGCATTGTGTTTAAGGTAGAATTGATGGACTCATTTGCGGCAGGATATCTCTGCGAGCACAGTGGCCTACCACTGACCCTACCTCAACTTGGCGTAATAGGGGCCAATGGGTTGGCCAACCCACGCCACTTTTTTTACCCCACCGCAGCCGTGGAATCACATTCCGGCGAAAAACAAGTTATCAGCAAATATCAGCACCATTTATGGCAAGCAACCTATACATGCTCGCCATTAAATGTCGTTGCTTGGCAAGGGAATTACGCGCCTTATGGCTATGATTTGTCTTTGTTTAACACCCTGAATAGCGTGAGTTTTGACCACCCTGATCCTTCTATTTTTACGGTATTGACCTCAGAAAGTGAGTTTCCTGGCGTGCCACAATTGGATTTTGTGATTTTTCCACCGCGCTGGATGGTGGCCGAGCATACCTTTCGACCGCCCTATTTTCATCGTAATATCATGAGTGAACTAATGGGGTTGTTACAAGGGCAATATGACGCAAAATCCAGTGGGTTTGAAGTAGGAGGCATCAGTATTCATAATTGCATGACCCCACACGGACCAGATTCTAGCGCATTTCAACAAGCAAGCACGCAATGCTTAGTACCTGAGTACTACGCCAATACCCTGGCCTTTATGCTTGAATCACGCGATCCGTGGTTGTTTACCACAGAAGCGCTGGATCATCCGGCAAGACAAAAAGACTATTCCACCTGCTGGCAAGGCGTAGGTTGGGCCGAACTATAGTTGAGGTCGATGCAAACTCTTCGATTCAACCGTGCTTTCTTCACTGAATCCAGCCCGATTAAACAGTGCAGCAATGATAGCAGCAATCAGTTCCCTTAAAATAGGAAACCGCAGCATTTGTTCTTGACCTGGACGTTCATCAAAAATATGAGCCAAATTCCGACTGGGACAGTCCACCAGCAAATCTCTCATTTCAATATGCTCAGGCGTCATCGCATAAATGGTTTGCGTTTTTGCGTAATATTCTTTGTCAGAACAAATATGCTTGTCTTTACCTGAAAGATCAGACCAAGTACGGTATTCATTTTGTTCGATGACTCTCAAACCACCATTGTCTGTGATCAAATGAATTTGCATATCAGGCTGGCTTAAACCAATTTTAAAGGTACTTTTTTCGTTTTTATCCCCCACCATTTTGGTCACCGCACTGCTGGTGGCATGGAACAAACCCGATTGATAACCGAAGGCTAACATCATAGCAACCAATTGGTCTTGCTTGTCTTTCGATTGATCTTTAAAGAGTTGCTCTTTAAGAAAATCTTGAAATTCATCCAAAGTTTCAAAGGGTTTGTTATCTCTTAATTTAGAGAGTTGCACACCATTGATGTAATATGAGCATTTGTCTTTACTTGCTATCAATCGGTTCCAATCGCTCATTGTGTTTTTAGGATTGGATTCTTGAAACAAATCAGTAGGCGCATCATCAATGAGCCTTAAATTACGATGTTTCCAAAAACGTGACCAAGTTGTATTTGAAATGGGAAAATCAGTCTTGTTGTCCATGTGTATACTCCAGTAACGTCATTACCTGAGAGTATAGCACATTTAGTACCATTTGGACATTATTCAAACAAATCATCGTGAGTCAAACCTGATTGCTCCAATAGTTTTCTAAGTGTTTTTAAGGCTTCGACTTGAATTTGGCGCACGCGTTCGCGCGTCAGGTCAATTTCTGCACCTACTTCCTCTAACGTAGCTTTTTCAAATCCGCGCAATCCAAAACGTCTTGCAATCACCTGCTGTTGGTTTTCTGTCAACTCATCCAAAAACTCTTCGAGTTGTGCTCGCAAGTTTTCATCGGTTAATAAAATAGCGGGATTGGTGCTGTTTTCGTCAGGAATCGTGTCTAACAAAGACTTGTTTTCATCATGACCAATAGGAGAATCAAACGAGGTGACTTTGTCATTCAAATACAGTAATTTTTCCACATCTTCTAATGGTACATCTAACATATCCGCAATTTCTTCTGCGGAAGGCTCATGATCGAGTTTTTGTGTTAATTGGCGGGCAGCGCGCAGATAAACATTTAATTCTTTTAATACATGAATGGGCAAACGAATGGTACGAGTTTGATTCATCAACGCACGTTCAATGGTTTGGCGAATCCACCAAGTGGCATAGGTCGAAAATCGAAACCCACGATCCGGGTCAAACTTCTCCACCGACTTCATCAAACCTAGATTGCCTTCTTCTATCAGATCCAACAGAGGTAAGCCGCGATTGAGATAATGCCGAGAAATTTTTACAACCAGGCGCAAATTCGATTCAATCATCTTTTTGCGGGCAGCTTCATCGCCTTTTAAGGCTAATTTGGCATAATGCACTTCTTCTTCGGCGCTCAACAAGGGCGAAAACCCAATTTCATTCAGATAAATTTGAGTCGCATCCATGGCTCGGGTGATGCGCTTGCCCCCATTTTGATAACTGGGAAAGGCCTCTTTGTCATTAAAATCGTGCTCTTCTTTGTCCAATAAGACGTCTTTCACCTCTAAATCTTCGACCAGAGTCACATCATCCAACTCTAAATCATCTGATTTATCGTCCAGGTCTTTGCTCAACACATCATCGTCCTGATTCATGTTTCTCCCTACTATTCATTTCAGTAAAATGAGCTTTCTTTTAAATTATACGAATATGAGAATAAAAGCCATAGGTTGATGTGTTTAGATAACATGAAAAGTGCTGCTGTAACCATAGAGTATGTTGAAAAAAGCAATCACAGTCCTAAAACACCCACCTCGTTAGGTGGTGTTTTAGGACACTCATCTCTTTGGCCTAACAGAAACAACAAGTGTTGCTTCCTGGGCTTTTAGATTTTCAAATGCAGCGCGCACATTCTTTCCCAAAGATGAATTTTCATTACTAATCTCAATCTCCTCAGGACAAGGTGGGATACCCAAAGACCCTAAAACCACCAGAGCTTTTTCATTTTCTAATGTTTGTCCATCCAATTTTGTCCAAAGCCGCGATGAAACATACACTGTATCGGACGTCGCCTCTAATACACGAGTTGGTACACGTGTATCAGGATTTTCGCAATATAATTGAACTGTATTTACTTGTATCTCTGAGTTAAAAGCACTATCAATGGAGTACCGTTGCTGCTCAGTAGGCGAAACAAAGGTACGAATAGTCTCTTTGATGTCTTCCTGAATCTTTACGATGGATCGTTCTTCCTGCTTAGGGCTGAATACCTCTAGTGGACGTCCCCCAACCCAAGTAGGTATTGACCTACTCATATCAGTAGCATTAGAACGCTCAGACTCATCCCCTGATTCTGATCCGGATGAAGATTGACTTAATGAGTTACTAGCATGAGAAAAAGTATGCCTACGGACCCTTCCAGGCATGCTAGGATTAGCCTTAGTGCTCGACTCTAGCTGGGTTGAGCGTTGATCGGAATCCCCTGATTTTTTTGAAGTAGGACTAGCAGCTGCAGGAGCTGCAGGCCAAAATCGCTGAGCAGCAGACGCGGGACTTAAAGGTGAAGGAGTTGACCTGGATTCCCCTGCGGAAGGACCGACTCCTCTTCTATTTCTGGGCGGTGAGGAAGCCGCAGCGGCAGTAACTGCAGAAGCCGGTACACCATGAACATTAAAGCTCGCAGGAGGCGCTCCATGAGCCGAACTCGCATTATACCGACTTCTTGTCTCTGTTACTGGCGCCATGTGTGAAGAAGACGATCTACTGCTACCTCCTCTAATTGCAGAACCTGCAGCCGTCTCAAGTCTACCAGAGGATTCGAGTTTTTTAACGCTTACATACACAGGTCCATTATCATCCTCAGATCCTTCAGAGGAGTCAGCATCCTCATATTTTTCAAAGGAGTCAGGGAAAATCTCGCCCAAGGATCTGATTAGTTTTGCTTTCTCAGCATTTTTAGCTTTATTAAAAGCCTGATCCACTACTGTATAATTACTGCAATTTTTAAACTCTACTTTCACTGAAGCGGGAAACAGCTTGCTATATTTGGAATTGTAACGGAAAGACTGAAGATCTGAATTCTCAATCGTGATATTCGTTAGAGAAGGCAAGGTGAAATTTTTGTCACAAAACAACAAGTCATCAAAAAATTTGTTTAAATCATTTTCAGTATCAAAATACAAGTATGTAATATGTTCAAACTTCGCATTAAAATGTAAATCTTCAATATGTTGAGACTTATTATGAAAATTTAAATAAGAATAATCGAACCACTGACTTGCCTCGGCCGGATTGTTTACGCGGTATTTAAGTGTCATTCTCATACTCCATATTTTATCTATTAGATTTTATAGACAAATAAAGTTGATATGATTTAATTTTAGACTATATTATATTTTTTGCATCACGTAAGTTGGGCCGAACGGCCCAACTTACGTCAAGAGGCCTAATGGAGGAAATATCTGGGGTTGGTGGGTTGACCGGCTTTTCTGAGTTCGAAATGTACGGCGTTGCGGCGATTTGGGCTCATGCCCATCAGCGCAATCACTTGTCCAGCTCGTACAACTTGTCCTTCGCGCACCAAGTTACGTGCATTATAGCCGTATGCGCTGAGAAATTGATTATCATGCTTGATCAAAATCAAATTTCCATAACCCGGCAGACCATCGCCTGCATAGGCTACGGTGCCATTGGCTGTGGCGCGAATGGATTGACCCGCTTTGCCAGCAATATCTATGCCCTTTTTACCTTGTTGCGGTGAGAAGCTGGTCAAAATAGCCCCTTGTGCCGGCCATAACCAGGCGCCAGCACGATTCGTCGCTTTAAGCGACTGTGGTTGTGGATGCCATGTACGAGCTGGGATAATTTTTCTGGGCGCATAAACTGGCCGAGGCATAGCCTGCGGTTGTGAAGGTTTTAAATGGATGACTTGCCCCACTGCCAACAGATAAGGCCTGGGAATACGATTGATGGCTGCCAATTGGCGATAATCTTGATCGTAGCGAAAGGCTATCGAATACATGGTTTCGCCCCGTTGCACTCTATGAGTAGCCGCTATATTGGAGGCACGCCAATTGGCTTCCACCACTGGCGCAAGTGTGGTACGCTGTTCGCAGGCGGTTATAACCCCTACAGATAAACAAATAACAAGCCATTTCCACATGTTATGCTAGCCATTTCATCCAGATGAAGACACCCACGGCAATCAATAATACCGACCAACCAATCAAATCTATGTAGCGTTTAAAATGTTTTTCAAAACGCTCTGCGGTCACATGCACGATAGCGCATACCAGAAAAAAGCGCAGGCCCCGACCTAAAATAGATCCGAAAAAAAACAAAGGAAAGGACATGTGCATCGCGCCAGCAGAAATGGTAAAAATCTTGTAGGGAAACGGCGTAAACCCAGCCAAAACCACCATCCACAACCCAAAATGATCAAACCATGCCACAACTTGATGAAATTTAGGGCCAAATGACGAAGCCATCAAATAGGGTTCGATCAACATCATGGCATAATAACCAATGGCGTAACCCAATATCCCACCTGCAACAGAACATAATGTCGCAATCAGGGCGTAATACCATACATTTTTAGGTTTGGCCAAGCCCATAGTAACCAACATCACATCCGGCGGTATGGGGAAAAAGGAAGATTCAATAAAAGATACCCCCCCTAAGTAATAATGTGCGTTAGGATGGCTCGACCAAGCAATGCTTTTGTCATACAGGTAAGAAAATATTTTTATCATCGCAGTGATATCCCATCTACCCAAGCAGAGATTTGATCGAAAACGGTGTAATGGGTCATGTCCAATTGCAAAGGCGTAATGGACACAAAGCCCCGATCAACGGCATAAAAATCAGTACCAGGCCCAGCCTCATTTTGTAAACCTGCTTGGCCAATCCAATAAATAGTCTGGTCGCGTGGATCTTGTAATTGATGCAAAGGCTCTGCATTATGCCGCGTCCCCAAACGTGTGATTTCTATGCCTTTGATGTCTTCCAAAGGCACATCTGGCACATTCACATTTAAAATCGTGTGAGCTGGAAGAGGTTCACGATGCAATTTTATCATCAATTGCAGAGCAATCTGTGCTGCTGTGTCATAGTGGAGACATTGACGCCCGGCTAGAGATACCGCCATGGCTGGCAACCCCATATTACACCCTTCCATTGCCGCCGCTACAGTACCAGAATACAACACATCATCGCCCAGATTGGCGCCTTCATTGATGCCAGACACTACCATGTCAAAAGGTTGATCAAAATAACCCGTCAACGCCATATGGACACAATCTGTAGGGGTACCATCCACACTATGATAAGTGTTGTCTAAGCGTCGTACACGCAAGGGCCGCTGTAAGGTCAAAGAATTACTGGCACCGCTGCGATTTCTATCCGGGGCAATCACTTCAATATCCCCCATGGTAGCCATCGCTTGGCTTAATGCATGAATCCCGGGCGCTAACACACCGTCATCGTTACTGATTAATATTCTCATGTTCTCACCTATGGGGCGATTGTAGCAATTTGATCAAAGCCAATCTTGCATGAAGTTGTGTTTGAGCTTGAATCCATGCTTCTGACTCTGTATGCTGCGATTGCATTTGTTTGGCTATATTCGCTTGGATCAACATAATATTCAAGCCAAATTTTTGTGGATTTTGTTCTAATTCATACAACAAGCCACTGGTTTCTTTGGCAACATGACTGATGGTATCGCAACTCACACCCTGCGACGCGTGCGCTGCGCACGCCAATAATGCAGCGCGAATTTCGCCTGGATGCTCACGATAATACATAGCGTCTTTTGCAAAACCCGTGAGGATATGGCCAACGAGCAACACGCCTATCAACGTCTTTTTGATCACAATACCTACCTTTTATCTCTTCTTGAAGCATCTCTCGATCTATCCGAGCGAGAATGCTTTCTGGCTGGTTGCAGTCCTGGTCTTTGCGAAGGGGTGTTTTGCTGTCTTGGTGAAGACGTCACCTTGGTGGGCAAATGATGCTGGGGTTCAAAATCATCAATTTCCACACGCTTAATCTGTGACTTGATGAGTTTTTCAATATCCAACAACTGTTTGACTTCATCCGCACACACCAAAGATATCGCCGCACCCACAGCCCCTGCACGACCTGTTCGACCAATACGATGCACGTAATCTTCTGCCACTTGCGGCAAATCAAAATTAATCACCACAGGTAATTGATCAATATCAATACCTCTGGCCGCAATGTCAGTCGCCACCATGACTTGCACTTTGCCCTCTTTGAAATGAGCCAGTGCTTTGGTACGCTGTGCTTGAGATTTATTACCATGAATCGCTATGGCTTCTATGCCATCGGTCAACAATTGTTTCACCAGTTTATTGGCGCCATGCTTAGTTCGGGAAAACACCAAGACTTGATGCCACGATTTTTCTCGAATTAAATGGCTGAGTAAAGCAGCCTTTCGAGCTTTATCCACGGGATGGATGACTTGCGACACCTCTGCAGCTGTTTCATTGCGGGGCGATGCGGAAATCTCGATCGGCTGATTTAAAAAAGCTTTGGCCAACAAACATATCTCTTTGGAAAACGTTGCTGAAAAAAGCAAGGTTTGGCGTACTTTGGGAAGATGCGAGATCACTCGTTTGATGTCGTGAATAAATCCCATGTCCAACATGCGATCCGCTTCATCCAACACAAACGCTTGAACCTGATCAAATTTCACGGCTCTTTGTTGAAAAAGATCCAACAAACGTCCAGGCGTAGCCACTAAAATGTCAACGCCTGCTCGCAATGCCATCATTTGTGGGTTTATTTTAACGCCGCCAAAAACCACTGCAGTACGAATTTTAGGAAGATACTTGGCATATTGGAGCACGCTTGCATAAATTTGTGCTGCAAGCTCTCTTGTAGGTGCAAGCACCAAAATACTCACTTGGTTTGAAGATGCCCTGGGCATAGAAGCCAAACGCTCTAACAACGGCAATACAAAGCCAGCAGTTTTGCCCGTGCCCGTTTGCGCGGAAGCCAATACATCCTGGCCTTTTAATACGATGGGAATCACTTTGCTTTGAATCGGTGTGGGTGTGTCATATCCTAATTCGGCTACAGCACGTAAAATCGGTTCAGATAAACCGAGTGTTGAAAATGTCATGTTTTATAATCTCTGTCTTATTAGCGGCAGAAGTATACCACAAACGAGACATATAATTAATAAACTTGTATGATTACGCCATTAATTAGCAAAACGAGGTCTTTACCATCATGCTTGATTTTATCAAAGTGATCGACAAAAAAACTGGCGATATGACCATTGAAACATCTATCTCAGGCAAACTACTGCTGGCTTTGCCTCAATTAAACAAAGGCACAGCCTTCACCCAAAACGAGCGTGAAGCGTTTGGCTTGCTGGGTAAACTACCGAATCGCATTGAAACCTTAGAAGAACAAGTCACACGGGCATACTTACAAGTTTCACAATACACCACCCCGCTACAAAAACACATTTATCTCAATAATCTCCATGATAAAAATCACATGGTGTTTTATCAACTGATTCGTCAACATCTTGAAGAGTTTATTCCTATCATCTATACCCCAACAGTGGGTCAAGCGGTTCAAACGTTTAACCGCGAATATCGGCAACCACGTGGATTATACATTTCACATACCTATCAAGATGAGTTAGATAGCATTCTAGAAAACCGCTCCAATCCTGATATTGATCTGATTGTGGTGACCGATGGCGAAGGTGTTTTGGGACTGGGGGATCAAGGAGTGGGTGGTATGGACATTCCAGTGGCCAAGCTCATGGTCTATTCTGCTTGTGGCGGCATCGACCCCAATCGCACCTTGCCGATTTTTTTGGATGTTGGCACCAACAATCAGGAACTGCTGGACGATCCGTTTTATTTGGGTTGTCGTCATCATCGAGTAGATGCCCAGAAATACGATACCTTCATGGATAAATTTATCCATACCATCCATCAAAAATTTCCTAATGCATTTTTGCATTGGGAGGATTTTGGCCGAGACAATGCCCGGCGTATTTTGCTGAAATACCAAGATAAAATTTGCTCTTTCAATGACGATATTCAAGGCACGGGTGCCACAGCCTTAGCTGCGCTTCTGGCCGCGGCCGCTGCGACCGATCTCCCTTTGATCAAGCATCGCTTTTTGGTGTATGGTGCAGGCTCTGCTGGCACTGGGATCTGCGAGCAAATCGTAGCCGCATTGGTACGATTGGGCCTAACTGTTGACGAAGCCTATAAGCGCTTTTGTTTGGTCGACCGCCAAGGATTGTTGATTGACTCGGATTTGAGTTTGACAGAAGCTCAAATACCCTACGCAAGAAAACAACTCGAATTCCAGCATTGGAATACCGCAGATAAGCCACAAATGTCTTTGTTAGAGACCGTAAAGGCGTTTCGTCCCACAGTGTTGATCGGATGCTCTGCCCAAGCGGGACATTTTACCCAAGAGGTCATCACCACCATCGCCAGCTATTGCGAACGACCTATTGTATTTCCTTTGTCTAATCCAGATAGCAAATGCGAAGCAAAACCCTACGATATTTTAAATTGGACACAGGGCAAAGCCCTGGTAGCGACTGGTACGGCATTTGATACCGTGCATTTGAATCAACGCGCGTATACGATTGCACAATGCAATAATGCATTGATTTACCCTGGCATTGGTTTGGGTATCATTACCGTCCAGGCGAGCAGATTGAATGATGATATGTTATGGGCTGCCGCACAAGCACTCAGTGAATTGTCCCCTATTGTATCGGATCATTCTTTACCCCTGCTACCTTCGCTGTCCGATGCAGAACGGATCTCAAAACACGTAGCATTAGCAGTTGCACAATCCGCTATCGACACAGGCGTCTCTCGAAAAAAACCCAAACACTTAGAAACACTCATTGAAGAACAGTATTGGAAACCAGGGTATTTAACGTTTAAGAAAACATAAAGACAAGAGCGACAAGCGTTTTAGCATTCCATCACCCCTTATGGGGTGATGGATGGGATCACGATCAAACAGTTTTTTTCGTTGTTTTACGTGGTTTGGTGACTTTTTTAACAGGGGTCGTCACTGCAGGTGGCATATCGCACGCCATATGCTCGGTGTCACAACAATCACATTTACAGCAACACGAGCAACATCCACAACAGCTACAGGTTTTACAGCTGCTACCAAAGCGATGGCAAACACAAAACCCTAAGCCTACAACAAACATCCCCAAAATACCTGCATCACTATGCGTCAAGAATGTCAAAATTGTGGCCACAACTAAAAAAAGACCCCCGACAATCAAACCGCATTTACCACTAGATGTACAGTTGTTTTTCATATTATTCTCCAGGATTCATTCGCACTCTTTTATCATAGACCATATTCCTATAAATAAACAAATACCTGTGCGGCAAAAAATCGTATTTTTTACCAAAATAGCATAACAAGCCTGCAAAAAAGCTTGTGCTCGAGGTCAAATAGAAGAGATCGTGGTTTTGGGAGTGAGCTATTCTTGGATCACAGTTTGACGTTGTTCACCCAAACCGGAGATGTTTAAGATAATCTCATCGCCTGGACGTAAAAAGCAATCCTTGCCCCAGGCACAGGCACTGCCAGGTGCGGAGCCCATTGAGATGATGTCTCCAGGATATAAGGTGAAATATTGGCTGAGATAACTGATGATATGTTCAGTGTTATATATGTAATCACACGTATTGAAATCTTGTCTTAATTGATCATTGACCCATAACTTAATGTGCAAATCATCAGCATCAACAATCTCAGACTTGGTGACCAGGTAAGGACCTAAAGTTGCAGCGCCATCAAAACATTTGCCTTTGGTAAATTGCTTGTCTTCGGTTTCAAATTGCAAATAACGCTCTGATAGATCATTGCAACAAGCATAGCCAAAAATATAGTCCTTGGCTTCTTCGCGGGGGATGTACTTCCCTTTTTTGCCAATCACAACCGCTAACTCTGCTTCCCAATCTAATTTTTTGGTATTACGTGTAAACAAGATGGGATCATTCGGTCCAGATAAAGCGGAGCTGGGCTTCATAAACACAATAGGTTCTGCATTGGGTGATCGAGCGATTCCAATTTCAGCGGCATGTTGTTGCGAATTAAATCCGATGCAAATAAATTTTCCAATCGATCCAACACATACGCCCAAACGCGTTTTCGATTCAATCAGGGGCAAAGCGTTGGTATCTATGCGCTCTAGCTTTTGAAAACAAGAAAGATCGCTCATACTGGTAGGATTGATATCAGACACATAAGCAGAAATATCACGAATACGTCCCTGATCATCAATCAATCCAGGTTTTTCATGGCCTAAATCACCATAACGCACTAGTTTCATTCTAGAGTGTCAGTGTCTTTTTTAGGTTTTTTGATATCACATTCCTTTGGCTCGGTGTGTATCGCCGGTGGAGGCTCAACCGGAGGCACAGAGGGCGCTGTAGGTGGTGGCTTGATCTCGCAAGAGGGATTCTCTCTGGGGGGCTGGTGTACGTGAGAGGATGGAGGCGTATCATTGCTGTTTGAGGGCGTATCACTGCTCTTAGGTAGTTTAGCGCTAACATCAACAATCAATTTATTAACACCTCTTTTGATGCTTTGGAACAAATCTTTTGCTTTTGCAATAATGTCTTGCATTTCGGGGGAACTGGGTTTTTGATCGCTCATATAGATGCTCCATGCAAATTATAGATCTCATAATTGATTATGATTAGTATATGCCGAGTTAAGATAAATTCAATGATTTTTACTCGACTTTCTCTACACTCTGTCATTCTCACTAGGGACGCTAGGCACCGCAGGAGAATGAAGGAGTTTTTTATGATGTGATGAAAAATAAAATCATGAAGCTCTGTACATGACAAAAAAGCTGTCATGCCCGCGTAGGTGGGCAACCATTTCTGATTTGGGACTGAAATAAATTCAGATAACTCGCTGACATACAATGAAAATCATATCATCTCAATCGCCAAAAAGAGGTTATATGGAGTGTATCAGCGAGTTGAAGGATAGTTTCAACGTGTATTTTGGCTGGAACAAGGCGAGAATGGGATGTTTTGTAAATATGTTGCTTGCATTACTTGCTACGCGCACAGGGATATTGATGCGCTATTTTATGGGTTAAAACCGAATGAACAACACTGTCTGAAAGACAGAAAGTTTGTATGGGGACACCTTGTTGACCTGTCCGGTTTAAGATTGGTTGATGGTGAACTGCTAATCGTTGCAACAACTGAATTACCTGAAACAGCCATTGCAACATACGGGTTTCGCTGGGAAATCGAATGCCTTTTCGGCTGTTTTAAGGGGCGTGGATTTAACTTTGAGGACACGCATATCACGGATAGAACTCGAATAAAAAAAATGGTTGCACTGTTGGCCATTGCATTTACATGGGCTCATCGTACTGGCGAATGGCAGAACGAACAAAAACCAATAAAAATCAAAAAATATGGCAGGCCTGCCGTTAGTCTGTTTCGTTATGGTCTGGATTTTTTATGCGATTCTATTGTTCGGTTGGCATACAAAACAAATCACTTTCAACACGCTTTGTAACTCCCCACGTCATCCCGAGCGCAGCGAGGGATCTCCTGTCGTGTGGCA